>CAYVXQ010000029.1:0-9057 GCA_964454625.1 uncultured Candidatus Saccharibacteria bacterium | reverse complement strand
CGGTGTAAAACAGAGCTGATTTTCCGTTTGGTTGACGAGTGGTACATTGCGATGGCAAAGCCCTCGCAGTTAAAAGTTAAAAGTGAAAAGTTAAAAGTTAAAGATAGCTTAAGAGAGCAGTTGATAGAATCTGCTAAAAAGATAAATTGGATGCCGGGTTTTTGTTTGGAAAGAGAGCTTGACTGGCTAAAGAATATGCAGGACTGGCTTATTTCTAAAAAACGGTATTGGGGCTTGGCATTGCCGATTTGGGAATGTGAATGCGGCAATTTTGAAGTTATTGGCTCTAAAGAAGAGTTAAAAGAAAAAGCGGTTGAGGGCTGGAATGAGTTTGCAGGAAATTCGCCGCACAGACCCTGGATTGATAAGGTGAAAATAAAATGCTCCAAGTGCAACACAATTATTTTCCGCATCCCTGATGTGGGCAATCCGTGGTTAGACGCCGGGATTGTGCCTTTTTCAACAATTAGCGACGACAATCGTTCGGAAGATATTCCTTATTTTCACGACAAAAAAAATGAGTGGGAAAAGTGGTTTCCAGTTGACTTAGTTTGTGAGTCATTCCCCGGACAGTTCAAAAACTGGTTTTATGTTTTATTGGTGATGAGCCAGGTTTTGGAAGGCGAGAATTTTAAAGCAAAGCCCCACCCTTTTAAAAATCTTTTGGGATTTGCCTCGGTTGTTGATGAAAAAGGCGAGGAAATGCATAAGTCCAAAGGCAATGCTATTTGGTTTAACGAGGCGGTAGAAAAAATCGGGGCTGATGTGATGAGGTGGATGTATGTCAGCCAGAATCCGGCGAATAATTTGAGATTTGGCTATAATGCGGCAAAAGAAGTTGAAAGGAAAATTTTAACTTTGACCAATTGTGTTAAGTTTTTTGAAACATATTGCGATACATCCGAAGCACGAAATCCTAAATCCGAAACAAATCTAAAATTCAAAGTTCAAAATTCAAAAAGTGTTTTAGACAGGTGGATTATTTCAAGGTTAAACAATATTATTAAGCAAGCAACAGAGAGTTTGGATAAATTTGATTTAATGCGGGCGAGTTTGGCGATTGAGGACTTTTGGCTCAATGATTTGTCGTTGTGGTATGTAAGACGTTCAAGAAAGAGGTTTCAACAGGAAGTTGCCGAGCAACCTCCAAACAGGAAGTTGCCGAGCAATTTCCTTGGGCAGGACAAGGAGGAAGCGGAACAAATTTTGTACTATACATTATTAATATTAGCTAAACTGATTGCGCCGATGATGCCGTTTTTGGCTGAAGAAATTTATCAAAAGTTAAAAGCAGAAAAAGACCCAGAATCAGTCCATTTATGTAAATATCCAGAAGTTGATGAAGAAATAATTGATGAGGAATTAGAAAAAGAAATGCAGGAGGTAAGAGATGTTGTTTCTTTGGTTTTGGCTAAGAGGGCAGAGGTTGGCATTGGAGTGAGGCAAGCGCTACAAAAGTTCAAAGTTAAAAATTCGAAGTTAAAAATTAAAGAAGAATTTTTAGAATTGATTAAAGATGAAGTTAATATCAAAGAAGTAGTATTTGACGATAAAATTAAAGATGAGGTTGAGCTGGACACGGAAATTTCCGAGAAGTTGAAAGAGGAAGGTCAAGTTAGAGAAATAATCCGTCAGATTCAGGATTTGCGCAAAAAAGCCGGTTTAGTGCCGGCTGATAGGGTTATTATTCATTATGCTGGAGATAGCCGAATTATTAGCACTTTCACTAAAAATGAAAAACAAATTTTGGCTACAACCAAATCTCAGGCGGCTCAACAGAGCAATGATAGGCAAGGTGATTTTTTGGCCCAAAAAGAAGTTGAGGTTGACGCAAAGCCTCTTTGGTTAGGTATAGAAAAACCCTAATTCTAAATTTTGGATTGTTATTTTGAAATTTGCATTTTGCATTTTGATTTTGTTTTTATGCACCAACGTTATCGCACCCAAGGAATTTTTCTTAAAAAAACCGACCGAGGCGAGGCCGACCAGCTGTTTGTGGTTTTTACCGAGCAGTTTGGCAAAGTTGAAGTTTTGGCTCGGGCTATTCGCAAGATAACTTCTAAGCTGCGCTCGGGAGCGGATGTTTTTTATTTTTCTGAAATTGAATTTATCCAAGGCAAGCATCATAAAATTTTAACCGATGCAGCGGCGATTGATAAATTTGATAATATCCGCCAAAATCTTCAAAAATTAGAAATTGTCCAAAAAGCTGTTGGTGTTTTAGATTTTTTTATCACTAAGGAAGAAAAGGATGAAAAATTATGGCAATTAACTCTTGAAATTTTCGAAAAACTCAACTACTCTGGCTACGTCAGATCTCGCGAAGCGAGACAACCACCCGCCCCAAAGGGGCAGGATACCAACTACCAACTAATTTATCATTATTTTTTATGGAATCTGTTGACTATTTTGGGCTATTCACCTGAATTGAATTATTGCCCTGTGTGCCGAAAAAAGCTTTTGCCTGAAACATTCTTTTTTGTGCCTGATGAGGGCGGGGTGGTCTGCTGGCGGTGTTTTTCAAAGAAAGGGCTGAAAAACAACGGACCCTGGTTTAATATCCAAGTGGACACAGTGAAGGTGTTGCGGGTTTTTATCAGAAATAATTGGGATTTCGCCGGCAAATTGACGGTTGGGGCTGATATCCGGCAAAACTTTTTGGAAATTTCAGAAAATTATTGCAGTTTTTTACAAGAGAGCAATTCGTGATTTTTTTTAAGATTTACTATTCTCTTTTCTCCTTGTATTTTAACTTTTTAGCGGTTATTATAGGGATAATTACCATAACAACATGCGCAAAAGCACATTTTTTTTAGTTATTTTATTTTTAACCGTGGTTATAGTTGGTGCTTGGTACTGGAAAACCAACACATACTCTAAGGAGGTTTTAAAATTGGAAATTTTGGGTTCGGCTAATGTTCAGGCAGGCGAGGAGATTGAATATTTAGTGAAATTCAAAAATAACGGCAAGGTGCGGTTGGAAAAGCCCGAGCTAACTTTTGAATATCCCGACAATGCCATGCCTTTGGTTATCTCTTCTTCAACCAATCAGTTTGCCCGCGTTATTCAGAATATGGATGACATTTACCCGGGCGAAGAGCGCATTGTTAGTTTTGAGGCGCAACTTTTTGGCAAGGAAAACGATAATTTAGAAGCCAAGGCATGGCTGACTTATCAGCCCAAAAACTTGAAAGCAAGATACGAGTCGCGCACGAGCTTTATCTCACAAATTCAATTTGTGCCTTTAACTTTTGAGTTTGATTTGCCTACTAAAGCCGAACCCGGCGATGATTTGGAATTTTCTTTGAACTATTTTTCTAATATGCATGGCATTTTAGATAATCTGCGGGTAAAAATTTTTTATCCTGACGGTTTTCGTTTTTTTACAGGCAAGCCTAAGCCATTAGGAGAAAACGAATGGAAGCCCGCCGCCCTTTCCCCGGCTGATGGCGGCCGAATTACTGTTAAGGGCAACATCAGCGGGTTAGAAGGCGAGAAAAAAATGTTTAGAGCGCAAATAGGCATTGTCAAAGACAACACTTTTATAGCTCTGAAAGACGCTTCCTCGGGCGTGGAAATGACTCAGCCATCTTTATATATTTCGCAGATGATTAATAGTTCGCAAAGCTATATGGCTAATATCGGCGACACACTGCACTACGAGATTTTTTTTCAGAATATCGGCAAAAAACCGCTTGAAAAGAAATTTTTGCTGTTGAATTTAGAAAGCGATTTCTTTGATTTAAGCACTTTGCGAACATTTAATGGCGAGGTTGGCCGCGGCGACAGTTCAATTATCTGGGATTGGAAAAATGTTTCTGACTTGCGTTATTTAGACCCTGACGAGGAAGGCAAGGTAGAGTTTTGGATAAAAGTAAAAGATGGCTTGAATGGTCGTAAAATGACAAAACCGGTCTTGGTGAGCAAGATTACTGCCGGGGGCAGTCAGAAGGTCTTTGAGACAAAAATTAATTCTGTTGTTGGCGTGGTGCAGAAGGCATATTTTCAGGATACTCAATTTAATAGCTCAGGGTTAACGACTGGCCCTGTTAGCACCTTTACTTTACTTTGGGAAATGGAGAATTCTTGGAATGATTTAGCTAATGTTAAAGTTAGAGCTGTCTTGCCAGAAAATGTTCGGCCAACCGGCCGCGTAAGTCCGGTTGACGCTAAATTTACTTTTGACTCATTGTCGCGGCAAATTGTTTGGAATATCGGTGAAATTCCGGCATTTGTTAATTTAGGAAGCACCACTTCTGCCTTAGCAAGTTTGTGGTTTCAGGTTGAGGTTGACTCAAGTAATGCCTCAACAACCAATAGCGGCATATTAGTCAACGAAGCAGAAATTTCAGCCCAAGATGTTTTTACCAACGAGGATATTCTTGAAAAGGCAAAAGCCGTTGCTACCGCCTCAGCAGTAATGGTTCTCCAGCCAGTTAAAGAAACTAACGAAACAGAAACAGGTCAATAATTTGGTCTATTTATATGCAAGACAAGATGCAAAAAATAATTTCATTGTGCAAGAGAAGAGGTTTTGTTTTTGTTTCTTCGGAAATTTACGGTGGGTTTTCTGCTATTTATGATTTGGGTCCATTGGGCGTTGAATTGGCAAATAATATCAAAAGAGTCTGGTGGAAATCGATGGTTCAGGAAAGGGAAGATATTGTCGGGCTTGATTCCTGCATTTTTATGCATCCGAAAACCTGGGAGGCCTCTGGTCATGTGACAGGATTTTCTGATCCGTTGGCCGAGTGTAAAGAATGTCATACAAGGTTAAGAGCGGACCATTTGTTGGAGGAGGTTGGTATCCGAGCCGATGAAAAAATGTCCGAGGAAGAAATAGCTGAAATTTTCAAAAAGAACAAAGAAAAAATAAAATGCCCCAACTGTCAAGAAAAAGGAAACTTTACGGATGTTAAAAAATTCAATTTGTTGGTTAAGTCAAATTTAGGAAATTTCACCGATGATTGGCAAAAAGAGCCCTCTTATTTAAGGGGGGAGACATGCCAAGGTATTTATTTAAACTTTAAAAATGTTTTAAGCTCGTCAAGAATGAAAATTCCCTTTGGCGTCGCTCAAATTGGCAAAGCGTTTAGAAATGAAATAACCGCCCGGCAGTTTATTTTCAGAACCAGAGAGTTTGAGCAAATGGAAATGCAGTATTTTTGTTCTCCTCAAGAAGAAATGCAAGAATATGAAAAATTAAGAAAATTCAGATGGCAATGGTATATAGATTTAGGCATTACTCAAGAAAATTTAAAGTGGCACCAGCATGAAAATTTGGTTTTTTATGCCAAAGAGGCCTATGACATTGAATATAATTTCCCTTTTGGCTTTTCTGAAATAGAGGGCATCCATGCCAGAGGCGATTATGATTTAACCCAGCACAGCAAGTTTTCCAAACAGGATTTATCTTATGTTGATCACCGGACTAATGAAATTTATATTCCCCATATTATTGAGGCCTCTTCTGGCGTGGGAAGGATAATGTTAGCTTTTTTGTGCGATGCCTACAGCGAGGAAGGCGACAGGATTGTTTTAAAACTAAAGCCGGCGTTGGCGTCTTATAAAGTAGCGGTATTTCCGTTATTGGCCAATAAGCCAGAATTAGTAGCTAAAGCCAGAGAGGTTTTTGAGATGTTAAAAACCGATTTTACCTGCGCTTGGGACGACCGGGGCAATATTGGCAAGCGATATTATTCGCAAGATGAAATCGGCACACCATTTTGCATAACTGTTGATTTTCAAACCCTGCAAGACCAGACCGTTACTATTCGTGACCGCGATACAACGCAACAGGAAAGGATAAAAATCAGTGAATTAAAAAGTATTCTTGAAAAAAAATGAGTTAGTATTAAGCGACCGGTATTGACACGAAGCTTTATTTTTGCTACAAGTAGTTAGTTCTTGACGATACTCCTCTAAGGAGTTTTTTAATCGCACTTTAAAATATAAATAAAAAGGAAAAAAAATTGAAAAAAATAGTTTTGCTATTTTTAACGATAATTTTCACCGGTTTTGTTTTTGCTCCTACATTGGGCGTATCTTATTTAAGTTCGTCTTTTTCATCGGTAGAGGACTCATTAGCGGAAGTAGAGGTAAAAATAAAATCAGTAGCTTCTTTGTTAATTTTAAGCAAAGAAGTTGCAAAAAAGATTGTATTAGAGGCGACTGCTTACGGCCCTCCTTTGTTTCCGGAAAAATCTTTAACCAAAATCGGCCAGCCGGTTGGTTGGGGAGCGGTGGCTGTTGATCCAAGGTTTATTCCTTTGGGTTCAGCTGTTTATTTTCCGGAAAATTTTCCCGGCACAGAATTTCGCGCCATAGACACCGGAAGAAAAATTAAAGGCGCGAAAATTGATATTTGGCTGCCAACAAAAAAAGCAGTCAAACAATGGGGCCGGAGAAAGGTAGTTGCTTTTGTTTTAAACGCAAAGCCATCCCTTTAAGGGGGCTTTGCGTTTTTTGTTTGAAAGATGTAAATTAAAATAATTATTGTTTTTAATTATGAAATTTGATCTAAGCAAAGAAGATTTTTATACGCAAAAAGCTAAAGAAGAGGGCTACCCGGCCCGTTCGGTTTATAAACTCAAAGAAATTGACGAAAAATTTAGGATATTTAAAAACAGCGATAGGGTTTTGGATTTGGGAGCTACGCCGGGTTCTTGGCTTTTGTACATTAGCAAAAAAATCGGTTCAGCCGGTCAAGTTGTGGCTGTTGATATGGAGGACTTGAAAATTGAGACACCGTTTAACTCTGTTTTTATTAAAAAAACAGTTTTTGATGATGATTTTTTTGATGCTTTAATTCGCTGTTGTCATCCTGAGGCAAAGCCGAAGGATCTCAGCCGAGATTCTTCGCTATCGCTCAGAATGACAGAGTGCACCCCGATTTTTGATGCAGTTGTTTCGGATTTGGCGCCGCAAACATCAGGCATTCATGAAAAAGATGTGGCGAACTGTTTGGAGCTGGCTGAACGAGCTTTATTTATCGTCGAGCAAACCTTAAACAAAGCCGGCAGTTTTATAACCAAGCTTTTTGAAGGCGCCGACGTTGATGATTTTATCAAAGAAGTTGGCCGGAATTTTAAAATTGTCAAAAGATACCGGCCCCAAGCCATTCGCAAAGGCAGTCGAGAGTTTTATTTGATTGCTAAGGATTTTATCAATGAATAAACCCCAGACCTACCGTAAATTTAAGCATTTTTTAATGCCTGAAAAGTCCAAAATTGGGTTGCATTATACAAACTCTTGACAGGATTAAAAATATGAATATAATAAAAACAACAACGGCAGTAGCTTGTTAAAAAACAGGCCACAATAATCTGCGTGTCAACTAATAGCCCCTATATTTAAGGGGCTTTTGGTTTAGTTGGCTTTTTGTTATAATAAAGCTGGACCTGGGCCTGTAATTTAACGAGCAAAATACTGCCGTCGACACGCAGTATTCGGGATGCAAGTCCCCGCAGGTCCATAAAACAAACCCAGTAATTTGGGGTTGTTTTATTTTAATTAAAATAAAGAACCCCACATTCCCTTTGAGATTGTGAGGTTTATATTTTCGGCTATAATAAATGATAAGTATGTTTTTACAGTTATTAATAAATGGCTTAGTTACCGGAGCAATCTATGCATTAGTATCTTCTGGTTTTTTTTTGATTTATACCTGTAAATTTGTGCATTTTGCTCACGGTTCTGTTATCGCTTTGGCCGGTTATTTTTTATATCTATTTTTTGCTTTGCTTGGTTTGAACTTTTGGGTTGCTGTTATTTTAGCAATTATTTTTGCTGCTTTTTTTGGTTTGGCGGTTAATTGCCAACCGTATTTATATTTTAGAGAATGGAAAAATTGCCTTGGAGAGTAGCGAGGAAATTTTAAAAGACGAAAAAATCCAAGATATTTATTTTGGGGGCGATGTTTCTCTATAATTTTAAGACACTCAACATTTGGACAAGAGTCTAAACAAAAAATTAAAATAATGAAAGATAAATTAAATCAGGAAATTACTTGGTTGTTGAATGAAAAATACAATGGGAGGTTGACAGCCGAGGCGAAAAAGGATATAACTCGGTTGATAAAGAGAGAGCCGGTGGATTATGTTATTGGTTATAAGAAATTTTTGGGCTGTAAAATTGACTTGCGATATATGCCGCTTATTCCACGAGAGGAAACCGAATTTTGGGTTAAAAGAGTTATTGGAGATATATCTGATAAGGGCTGGGGAAATATTTTTTGTGAGCATCCGCAGGCAAAATTGCCCGGTTCGCCTTTGGCGAAATTTTGTCGAGGACATGAGCGAGGTCGCCGCTGGGGCGACCGAGCGTATCACAAAAAACATTTTCCCAGCCCTTATCAGAAAATTTTGGATGTTTTTGCCGGGTCGGGGTGTTGCGGCATAGCAATTTTAAAGCATATTTCCAACAGCCATTGCGATTTTGCTGAAATTGACGATAATTGTCTAAAGCAAATTCGGTTGAATTTGAAACTTAACGGCATTGATAAAAAAAGGTACCATGTTATTAAATCAGATATTTTCTCTGCCTTTTCTTCTGCTAACCACAAACTACTAACTATCAACTACAACCTAATTCTCGTCAACCCGCCTTATATTGGATTGAGCGAAAGAAAAAATATTCAAAAATCGGTTTTGGATTTTGAGCCAAAAAGTGCTTTATTTGCGAAAGAAAATGGCTTATTTTTTATTAAAAAGTTTTTACAAGAAGTCAAAAATTATTTATCGGAAAATGGAGTAATTTATTTGGAATTCGGTTATAATCAAAAAAACGACATTGCAAAATTACTCAAGAAATTTGGCTATCAAAATTTTGAATTTCACAAAGACCAATTTAACAAATGGCGATTTGTGAAAATCCTTGATTTTTTTAGGGATTGAGAGTAAATTAAAACTGCTTCTTTAACAATATTATAGGAGGTCCTTATATGATAATCCGAGTCAAAGACAACTCCCTTTTTTTATTAGTGGGGCAGATTGTCCTGGGAGATGAAAAATTTCAATTAGGGCTGGGTTCTCTTTCTGACCAAGCCCTTATATCCGC
>CAYVXQ010000028.1:0-9122 GCA_964454625.1 uncultured Candidatus Saccharibacteria bacterium | reverse complement strand
CACGGTTCAATTAGGGGTTTCAAATTAAAACTAATTTAGAAATCTACTATGAAAACAAAAAGTCAAACGACAATTTTTTCAACAGGCGTTCATTTGCAATCAGTGGAATGCGTCATTAACAGGAAAAAGCAATGGAGATGGATTGCGGTAGGATTTGAAGATGAAAGTTTTTTAAATGGAAAAGATATTAACCCAATTGAATATGCCAAAAAGCCAGAGAATTTAGTTGAAAAATTTCAAAACGAGACGCAGTTATAGCCAGAGATAGCAAGGTCTTTGTGGCTGATAAACTTTCAGATACCAACAAAAAACAATTAAATAGCCGAAAGGTTGAATGGGTTGAACTAAGAAGCGACGGCGGTTTTAGAAGATTTGAAATGGTTTTGGACCATTTGAAAATTCCGCACGAAAGATTACCAGAAACTATTGACAAAAAACTAGATAGTGCGTTCAAAGTAATTTTTAAATAAAATATAAACTGCACATTAGTTATTAATTTTTTGTCAAATGCACTTGACAAGATTTATGGTTTTTGTACAATAGAGTTGATGGATATTCAAGAAATCCTCTTTCAACTTAATCCTTGGTGGTCGGGAACTTTTAAGAGCGATTTTTATCGCCGCGATTTTTATTTAAAAAAAATTCAGGAACTCCTTTCTTTGCCGCATATTGTTGTAGTGGCCGGCGCCCGAAGAGCTGGCAAAACAACCCTAATGAAGCTTGCCATTAAAGAGCTGATAGAACAAGGGAAAAACCCAAAAGACATCTTTTATTTTTCTTTAGATGACCCCTTGCTACTGGTGGAGGCAGGCAAGGAAAAATTTTTAGAAACCATTTTGCATCAATATGAGATTATTCGGGGCAAACCCCTTGACGTTAATGCGATTATTTTTATTGATGAGATTCAGTCAATAGACAACTGGCCCCTTTGGCTTAAACGTTATTATGATCAGGATAAGGTAAAGTTTGTGGTTAGCGGCTCTACGGCTTCCTTGATTAGGGGCAAACACACCGAATTAACAGGCCGTTCGTTGAATCTTGAAATTTACCCTTTTGACTTTAGAGAACTCTGCGCCTTGCGACTAAATATCCAGGGAGCGGCGCTGAAAGATTTTAGTTTTGAGTCCTTTCAAACGTTAAAGAACGATACAGCAAGCAAGGCAAAAGAGATAAAAATTCTTTTTGAGCAATATATAGAGCAGGGCGGCTATCCAGAGGCGAGCATTGAGTCAGACAGTCAAAAACAAAAAATTATCCTGACAAATTATTATAACCAAATCCTTTACCGCGACGTGGTAAAGACATTTAAGATAAAAGAAACGATTATTTTAGAAAATTTGGCCGTTTACTTATTGCAAAACATCGCTCAAAAGTTCAGTTTTCGCAATATTGCCAAAACATTGGATACTAATGTCCAAACAGTCATTGCTTTTATTGGTTATTTAGCCACAAGCTATCTTTTTAATGTTTTGCAATTTTATGGCACTTCGCTTAAGACAACCCTAAAAAAAGATAAAAAATTTTATTGTCTGGACAATGGCTTAAGAAATGCAGTGGTTGGTCATAAAGACTTGGACAAGGGATTCTTGGTAGAGAACATTGTTTTTAATCATTTGCGGCAACATTTTGAGAAAATAGGTTTTTGGCATAATACCAAACAACAAGAGCTTGACTTCGTGGCCAAGAGAAATGGCCAGGTTTTATCCATAGAAGTGAAATATTCGGACCAAAAATTAGTTCCAGATAACTTCGGGGGGCTGTTTGATTTTTTGGAAACCAAGAGAGGACAAGGTAGTTTGGCTTTGATTTTAACAGCCGACACTCTAAAACAAGAGATGGTTAATGGTAAGCGAATTATTTTTGTGCCAGTTTGGCTTTTTTGTCTGGCCATTGTTTGAGTAGAAGACAAGAGCTGAATAAAAATCCGCCCCGACAATTGCCGGGGCGGTTTTGTGTTTTTAATATTAAAAAGTTAAAATAAACTAATGTTAGAAACAAAGAAGTTTTTAATTATTGACGGCAACGCCATTGTTCACCGGGCATATCATGCCTTGCCGCCTTTGAAAACCAAAGGAGGCGAGATTGTCAACGCGGTCTACGGATTTTGTTTAATGTTTTTAAAAGCCCTTAATGAAATAAAGCCGGATTTTGTCGCGGCTTGTTTTGATGTTAAGGAACCGACTTTTCGGCACAAACAATTTAAGGACTACAAAGCCAAAAGGAAAAAAGCGCCTGAGGAACTTTACAGCCAGATTGAACTTGTCAAAGATGTTTTGGGCGCTTTTTCTGTGCCGGTTTTTGAAAAACCGGGTTATGAAGCCGATGATTTAATTGCCACTATTTGTTTTTTAGCGCAAAAAAAACAGCCCGTTAGCCCGGAAATTATTATTTTAAGCGGGGATATGGATAATCTTCAGCTGGTTTCAGAAAATGTAAAGGTCTATACGATGCGCAAGGGCTTAAAAGATACGGTTTTATATGGCCCAAGAGAAGTGCAAGAAAGATACGACGGGCTCTTGCCCGAACAGGTTGTTGATTATAAGGCGTTGCGGGGCGACTCATCTGACAATATCCCGGGGATTGCTGGCATTGGTGAGAAAACCGCTATTCAAATTTTGCTGGCTTTCGGAACTTTGGAAAATTTATACAAAGAAGTGGAAGCAAAGTCCAAAAAATCGCAAGACATAAAGCCGTCTCTTTTGCAAAAAATCAAACAAAACAAAAAGCAGGCCTTTATCTCGCAAAAACTCGCGCAAATGGATAATAAAGTTCCGATTAATTTTATTTTTGAAGAAACCGAATTTGGCAAACATAACGAGGAGAAAATTAAAGCAGTGTTTAAGAAATTGGAATTTTTTAGTTTAATGGAAAAATTCTTGGCCGCGCCCGATATGGCTCAAGAGAGTAAAAAAACAAAGAATAATCAGAATGACTTATTCGGCTCTTCATCGCAAGCAAACCAAGGCATAGAAGAGGAAATAAAGGAATTAGAAAAGAGCGGGGTTTTATCGCCCAACTTGGCAAAACTTGAATTAGCGCTTGGCCCGGTTGTTAAAAAAATGGAAAAGAACGGCATTTTGGTTGATTTTAAAAAATTAAAACAACTTTCTTTGGACTTTGAAAAAGAAATTGAAAAATTAGAGGGTTGTATTTTCAAAATGTCCGGCCAGGAGTTTAATTTAAACTCGCCCAGCCAGCTTTCCGAGGTTTTGTTTAATAAATTGGGTGTTTCAACTCTTGGAATTAGAAAGACCCCGGGCGGAGCCATCTCAACCAATGCCGAGGAATTAAAGAAACTTACCAACAAACATCCGATTATTAACTTGATTTGTGAGTACCGGGAAATCTTTAAGTTAAAAACCGGTTTTGTGGACGCGCTGCCAAGAATGATAAGCCCAAAAGACGGCCGAATTCATCCGCACTTTCATCAATTAGGCACGGAAACTGGCCGAATGAGTTGTTCTGAGCCAAACTTGCAGAATATCCCGGTTAAAACCGTTTTAGGGAAAAAAATCAGGCAGTGTTTTATTCCGGAAAAAGGGTTCATTTTTTTGTCAGCCGATTATTCGCAAATGGATTTTCGGGTGGCGGCCAGCTTGTCTTGTGACGAAAAAATGCTGGAATTTTTGAGGCAAGGCAAGGATATTCATTTAATGACCGCCAGTTTAATTTTGAAAATTAAAGAAAGCGATGTTTCGCCAGAGCAAAGGGCCTTGGCCAAAACCCTAAATTACGGGGTTTTGTATGGCCTTGGGCCCTTCGGGTTTGCTAACCGAACCGGCCTTGCTTTTAAAGACGCCAAACAGTTTATTGCCCAATACTTTGAAACATTTCAGGGAATTGCCGAATTCGTTAAAAAAACAATCAGAGAAACCAAAGAGAAAGAATTTTCTTCAACAATGTTTGGCCGAAAAAGATTTTTGCCGGAAATAAACTCCCGCGACCCGCGCCTGAGAGCCCAGGCCGAACGAATTGCCCGAAATTTTCCGGTGCAAGGCGGCGCGGCCGATATTATGAAAATGGCAATGGCTGGATTATCTGAAAAGAAAATTTTAAATAAGAACTGTCGGCTTTTGCTGCAACTGCACGACGAGCTTTTGTTTGAGATTAAAGAAGATGAAATAGAGAAACCAAAAACAATGATTAAACAAATAATGGAGCAGGCCGCTAAAATAGAAGTGCCCCTGAAAGCGCAAATAAAAACCGGCAAAAACTGGGGAGAGGTTTAGCAAAAACTCTCCCCAGTTTTTCACAAAGGTCAAATTTTGCTATGGTGCGGATAAGCCATTAGAGGCATTGAGATGGTTACAAAACTATTTCGTAGCGAAATTTTTGACTTTTGAGCGAGACGAGGAAGGCAAGTAAAATGGCGCCAAGCCATAGCCCAGCTATGGTGAAAGACACTTTGCGCCACCTGACGAAGTCGCAGCCAAAAAGCTAAAATTGCAGCAGGAATAGTTTTGTAACCATCTCATTAACTAAAATCGCCAAAGCGTTTAATGTTGGCGTTGATAATTTTAAAATAATTATGCGTTTTATTGGTTGTAAAGAAAATTTACTTGGTTTTATAGAAAACTTTGTCAAACAAAAAGACATAAGGGGCAATACCTTTTGCGATCTTTTTGCTGGAACAGGAAGCGTTGCTAAGCATTTCAAAAAACTCGGTTATAAAATTATTTCCTCTGATCTTTTGTTTTTTTCTTATGTTTTACAAAAGGTTTATATTGAACAAAATCAATACCCGAAATTTGCTAAATTATTAAAGCATTTGAAAATTGATCCTGTTGAGGAAACGCTTTTTACCAGCGATAGCCAAAGTGCAAAAGAAATAATCAAATATCTTAACAATTTAGAAAGGGTTGAGGGTTTTATTTATAAAAACTACTCTCCGGAAGGCACGCAAGGCCAAACAAATCCGCGTAAATACTTTACTGGCGATAACGCTAAACGGATTGACGCAATAAGAGAAAAGATTGAAGAATGGAAAAAATCAAACTTACTTAATGAGCAAGAGTATTTTTTCTTGCTTGGCGCGCTTATTGAAGCAGTGCCATTTGTCGCAAATATCAGCGGGACTTATTCTGCTTTTCTTAAAGAATGGGACAAAAGAGCTTTCAAAAAATTGACGCTTAAAGTACCGGAAATAATAAAAAGCAATGAAACGCACAAAGTTTATCATACAGACGGCCTCAAGGTTTTGGACCAAGTAAAAGGTATTGATATTTTATATCTTGATCCGCCGTATAACGAGCGGCAATACGCCCCTAATTATCATATTTTGGAAACTATCGCCAAGTGGGATAATCCGCAGATAAAGGGCATTACAGGGATGAGGCCATATGAAAACCAAAAGTCCGAATTTTGTAATCCCAAAACTGGCATAAAGGCACTGGGCGAAATCATAAAGAAAAATAATTTTAAGCACTTGCTTTTAAGTTATAACGACGACGGCATAATGCCGGAAAGCGAGATTCTAAAATTATTTAATAATGCGGGCAAAAGTGAAATTACAGAACAAAGTTATCAGCGATACAAAAGTAATAGTAATGGCGACCAAAAAAACGGCGTAAAAGAAAAAATTTATTATCTAAAAAGCGTTAATCCGCAAAACAAACTGAACGATTTAAGCGGCTCGGAATGGATATTTTTTCTCAATTCCGTTGAAGTTACGCATTATTCAACGAAAGGAGCTGATGGCTTCGCTCATCATTTACGAGGCAAGCACCCATCGCCAAAACCGCCGCAACTGATGAAAAAATTTGTTGATTTTTTCACGAAAGAGGGCCAAGTCGTTTTTGATCCATTTATGGGGGTTGGCGGAACGCTTATCGCTTGTTCGTTATCCAACAGAAAAGGTGTCGGCGTTGATTTATCAAAAAATTATATTGATTTGTATAAAAAAGTTTGTAAAGAACTTGGCGTTGCGGAACAAACCGCAATTGTTGGCAATTCTCTGGAATTAGATAAACTTTTGCCAAAAAATACAAAGTTTGATTTTATTCTTACTGATCCGCCGTATGGCGAAATGTTAAGCAAAAAAAGAACGGGGCAGAAAAAAAAGAAAACTGGCGTTGCTGTTGCCACACCATTTACTAATCACGAAACTGATTTAGGAAATATGGAAAGGAAAAATTTTCTTGAATCACTAAAAAATGTAATCGCACAATCCGCAGAATATCTAAAGCCAAAGGGATATATCGCGGTTTTTGTAAAAGATTTACAGCCGAATGGAAACGGGCATAATATGTTGCATTGCTATATCACAAGCAAGTTGCTTGAAATACCCGATATTTCCTTCAAGGGTTATAAAATTTGGTATGACGCAACGCAAAAACTTTATCCATTCGGATACCCGCACGCCTTCGTTGCTAACCAGTTTCATCAATTTATTATGATATTTCGTAAAGAAAAATAACCTATGAAAAATAACAATCTTTGGATTTTAACAGAGGAAAGACCGAAGCGAGAAGTTATCGCAAATATTTTGATGATGTTTGCAAAAGATAATAAATTCGCTTGTTTTATTGATACAATCCGGATTTTACCGATTTTAGAAAAAGGAAAATTTACATTTTTATACGAAGTGGTCGGTTTTCGTTGCAACAAAATTGAAAGAGTATTTATAAAATCCGTTAGCGGATTTTCTAGCTTCGTTGATTTTCTAATTTTTTATCAAGGAAAACAACCGACACAAAAAGATATTCCACTTTATGCGATAGAAGAAACAAAAACAGATGACAAAGAAAGTCGGAATACTGGCGTATATCAACGAGCCTCAAAGTTTGTTTTTATTGAAAATTATTATCCCGAAATCAAAAAAGTAATGCTCTACAATTTGAAAATAGAGCAAAAAGAAGAACCAACAGCTACTTATATTTTTGGCACAAAACTACTGCTTACGCTCGGCGTAGAAATACAAGGTAAAAAATTGGACGAAAAAATTTTTAAGCCGTTTAATTCCGTTGATGAAATCGTTGCTTTCAAAAAGAAAATACGTCGCGCGCCCAAAGGTAATGTTCCTATTTTGATTAAGAAAAATGGCGATAAAATTATAATTTCTGGCAGATTGTTTAAATCCGGCAAAGTTGCCCATGATCCGAATATCGGAGCATTGAGCTTAATAAGTGCGGCAATCCGAAAACTGGGCTGGGCAGGCGAAATTATCATCACAAAACACGGCTTAAAGCAAAAACATTTACAAGTGGACAATAAATTTATAAAAATTGCTAATTATCTAAAATTACAAATTCAAAAGTTAGTTTTGCCCACAAGCAAAGAACAAAATATTTATTGGAAATACGAAACAGAAGGCGAAAAACTTGGCACAATTTTTATACATTTGGTCGTTGAAAATTTTACAAAGGGATTTTCTATTTTTGAAAATCATGCCGGTTGCGAAAAAGGTTATTTTATAACAAGCGACGGCAAGCATATCCCGCTTGAAAAGTATTCGGACAGAAAAGCGTATAAAGCTGGCAACAAAAACAAAATTATCAGTATTCCCGATTTAATTTTGATTGATTTCGGCAGAAGCGAGGTTATCAATATTGAGGGCAAAAAATATCAATTCCGCCAAAACGGAATTAACGAATTAAAAGGTTTCGGCGACATAGAAGAAACTTACATCAAAAAATATTATCCAAAATATAAAATTATTCGCACGGTGGTTTTATATGGCGGGACAGAAAATAAAGTCGTTGAAATTGAAGTCGGATTTTTACTCAACGAAAACGGTGATTTGGTGTTAGGCATAAAAGCACCGAAGTTATTTAGAGAAGCGATTAAAAATTTACTTGATTTTTGGAGTTAAAATCTATCTATTGAAATAATTATGAAAGACATCAACACAATCTTAACAGAATTGCTTGAAGAAAGTGGAGCAACAGTGATAATTACAAATCCTGAAGATCTTTTGGGATTACAAAAAGACGGCCTAAAACTAGACCCTGTAGTTTCGATTACTCCCCAAGAGCATGTTGAAAAGCTATTTGAAGCCAAAAAGAAACTGGCCTTAGATATACTCAACAAAATTCCAACGCTTCCTAATGTCCCTATACCCACCATCGGGCTTTTGTGGAAAGAAATCGTCGGATGTGTATTATTTGGAAATAACGGTGCTGCAATTTCGCTGAGTGCCGTACTTGTTGAATACGCCCTAAAAGAGGCGATTATTAAAAATAAACATAGTAATGGATACAATGCTGAGGAGTGGAACCGGATTGAAAAAATAGAATTCGGCACAGCAATTGAGGAAGCGAAAGAATTAAACATTCTTTCAGACGATAACACCGTAAGAAAATTTCAAGATTTTAAAAACCAGATTCGCAATCCCTATCTCCATTACAATATTAAAAAGATTACTAAGGGTGTTCGTGCAAACAAAGTAAAAAAATTGGATATAAAGACTCAAAAAGTAGAAGAAGTCCAACTCGATACTGAAAATAATCCAATCCTCTGGCCATATGCAAAAAAGTTTGTTGATAAAAATGGGTTAGAAGAAGTTCTCAATTTTGCTTGTTGTGCTGTTGATTTGCTACTAAACAAAAACTATGAAAAATAACGCACACCAAATTGAACCATTTGAGAAACGATTAGCTCGCTTTCAAAATGGCTCGCCCATTGAATCCATTGAAACGCTATTAAATTCAATCGCAAATTTTTTTAACAATGAAATTATAATTACCCCCGAAAGATTCCAAACATCGCTGTTATTTTTGGGTATTCATGCGGTAGCATTGACAGTTTCAGAAATATTTTGGGATTTAAAAGGAGAATCCGGGTATAAAAAATTTCTTGAAACATTTGTTGACGGAAACACAGCGGATACAAAGTTTTCTTTTGTTGCTGAAAAAATCCATAATTGGCGGAATATTTTAGCTCATCAATGGCTAGGTTCATCGGGATACAATATTCAATATAATTACGAAATGAATTTGGGGTTTGAAATTAAAGATAACCTATTGGCTATTAACCCAAAAATTTACTGTGATTGTTATATCAAAGCTTTTTCTGCAGATGGTAAAATTTGGGAATACGAAAAATTATTGACCAGTTCGAAATTAGGTAATAGACCTGTTGCTTAATAAAAATTAGTGAAAGCAGCTGCCCTCTGCGAATTCCGG
>CAYVXQ010000027.1:0-9172 GCA_964454625.1 uncultured Candidatus Saccharibacteria bacterium | reverse complement strand
CGCCTTCCAGTCCTTGCTCTTAAACTCAAACACAGCCATTATTCGCGACCTCCACACCTACGGCCAAACAGCAAGAATTGAACAGGGTCTGCCTCTGCTCAATTCTTTATCTGTTCAGCACAAAGGACTAGGTAAAAAACTCATCAAAAAAGCGGAGAAAATAACAGGTAAAGAGTTTGGTTTAGCCAAAATTGCCGTGATTGCCGGCGTAGGAACAAGAAACTACTACCGTAAGCTCGGCTACAGATTAAAAAACACTTATATGGTGAAAAGGTTATAAAAAAAAAGCAATCAATCCTTACTGATTAACAGAAATAAGAGATGTTTCCATTGGAAACATCTCTTATTTCTGTTTTTTAAGAACTATTTGCTTTTTTCCTTCTTTTCATTGTTAAATAATCTTAAATTATCTGCACCTGTCCCCGAGAGGTACCCAAGGTGTCATATAAACCAGAGCATACTATTGCCAACGATGTATAATTTTGGTATATTAAATTTATAAGCTTTGGCTTACCCGATTTTGACAGATTAAAGGACTGGGCTCGTACGAGCACCGGTCCTTTTTGGTGTTAATTAAAAATCTGCTGGACGCTGATATACTTAAATAAATCATCGTAATCTCTTTCAGGATGGATGAAATATTTTTCTTTAACACTTCCTGCAATCCAATCTGTAATTTGCAACAATTCTAAATAACGAGAATCTGCTTGGATTATATGTAAAAAGTTAGGGACTAAAGAAAGTGTAGTTAATTTGCGCAAATAATTTGAGAGTGTAGAAAAACTTATTTTTGTCATTCTGAACACATTCACTTCGTTCAGCGTAAACTCCGTGAAGAATCTCGTTCTGACGCGGTTTTTACCTTACCGGAGATTCCTCGCTAACGCTCGGAATGACATTTTTAGGGGTTTTTCTACGCTCTCAATATATTTGCAAACCTTTAATGCCTTTATAATGTTTTTGGTTATAAGTTATTAAAAATAAATTCCCAACCAGACAAGTAGCTACGATAATCGCGTCATTTAAACTCATTAAAATGCCTCTACTCTTACGTTCGTTTACTAACCAACCAGCTGTTTGAGCGATTTCTCTATCCACAAGGATAACATTAAAAAAATTCAAAAAACTCTCGGTTGCATCTTCCTCGCCGGGCTTAACGTCTGATAAAACCTCAACAATAGAAATAGGTGAGCAAAAAGGAACGTCCAGCTGTTTAATTTTATAGAACAAATCAACTGCTGGTTTTTTCCCACGCAAAAACCAAATCATAACATCAGAATCAACCAGAAATTCATTCATAGAGTTTTTTCAAACGATTATCAGATAACTTCCTAAAATTACGAATATACCTTGCCACATCTTTTTTAGTTTTTAATTCGGGATGATTTTTGTCGCTCCAGGCACCAGCCGCGTCTCTTAAAATCCAATCAAACTTTTGCTTGTCTAATTTTTCTCGCGCTGCCTGTATAACAAAAGCACTTCTTTTTCTCTTGCCTGCCACTTTGTCAATTTCTAAAAGAAGTTCTCTGGGAAAAATAAAATGGGTTTTGTTTTGCTTTGCTTGACTTTGAATTGCCATAATTTTATGTTAATTGATATGTTAATGCCATATTAACACATTTTATCTGTCAAAAACATTTGTTTTACTCTATCAAAAAAAACTAGCTTTTCAGCTAGTTTTATTGGTCTGCTTTAATGGATTAATCGCCGCGAGCGGCAAGACAGGATTTTTTCCGAAATTTATCTTTCGGCTATCTGAGAACGAGTTATCGCTATATCAATATCGTTTGTCTTTTCCTCTACCTCTTTTTGTAAGTCATCCAATTCTTTATCAATCTTTCCTGTTTCTTCATTATACTCATCAAGCGCGTCGTCAACCATAATGTCGCCGATATCCTGGATAACTGCCTCGGCTTCTCCATCCAACCGATCATTGATTCTTTAAATAATGTCTCTGCTCAGAGATTTTTCAGATTCTACCATTTCAATCAGCTCTTGCTTGAGACCATCAGAAATTGCCGACTCCTTAATCGTTTGAATCATTTTATTTTTGTCCATAAAATTATTGTATTTCATAAAACTAAACACTAAACATTCCCAGCGAGTTTTTCGCCAATAGATGTTCGGATTTCGTCTCGGCCTTTCCCGCCTTGGTTAATAACTGCCTTAAGCTCAAGCAGACCTTTTAAAGTTTCAATTTTAGGCCTTATTTTTTCTTGAGCACGCGAACTCATTTCTCTGACATTTTCAGTTATTCGCAGAATAATCGGCACGCACTTCTCTATAAGCTTTTTAGCTTCTTTAATCTTTCGTCCCTCTCGCCACCTATCCACCAATCCTCTTATACCGGAACGTGCCTTTTCAACCTTGTTAGAGTATTTGCCGAATGCTTCGTTTCCCCTCTCTGATAATCGTTTTATTTTACTTTCAGCGCCTTGCCTTAAATCAGATAACGCATCTTTCCCTATCTCCGGTAAAGCACGCCTTATCAAGGAAGCATTTTCAACGGTTTTACTAATTCTTCCCAATATATTTTTTCCGACATCTGAAATTTTTTCCATTCGTTCTTTCCGTTTAGCCGCCATGGCCTCCCTTTTGAGTACTTTTTCCGATTCTTTCTTTTCTCTTCTTTCTTGCCCCTCTTACTTTTTTCTTTCTCCTATAACTTTATATTGTTCAAGGTTTCTCATATTAAAACTTTAGTAAATAAACACACAGTTTTTCGACCTTTAAGATAAAAATGTCTTATCCATCAGCCCGCCAGATTATTAAACGCGTGAAACGCGAGTTAATCCGGAGCAAGGAATTATTTCAATTCCTCTTTTTTCTAATTGGTCTAAAAATAAATTCACTCCCAAAGAATCAGAAGACATATGCCCGGCAATAACAATGTTTATATTGGCTGCTTGCGCCTCTTTGTGATGTTCTTCCGACAAATGCATTCCCACCACCGTGCCAATGCCTACTTGGGCCATTTTTTCATATAATTTTGGCGAGCCCTCGGTGCCGCCGGTAATCTCGGTTATGGCGATTCGGCCGCAGCGATTTTCCTCAGCGCCGACAAATATCTTTGGCCCAGCGCCAATATTCAAAGCCATTTTATACTCAGGAATTTGTTTTAACTCCTCTATTAAATCACTGATAAGTTCTATATTTTTATTATTTTCAATTTCATCCTTTAAAAATTTCGCCGCCAAATTGTCGCAGGGCGTATGTATGCACATTAAATTAAAGCCAAGCAACCGGGCCGCATCCACAGTTCTTTGGTGATTAACCACATTAACGCCCCGAGCCACCTCAGAAATTCTTTCTTTCATCAGGCCCTCAGCAACATTTATTGGCACTCCATACAAACTCAAAACATCGCATTGCAAAGCCATCACATCAGCTAAATGAGCCAAGCCCTTGCCTCGGGGATGATGAGAAATAATCAAATCAATATCGCCTAAGTCCTTAGCCAAGAGAATTTCTTCGGTTTCCATATCAATGCCAACCAAAATTTTTTTAATCTCCCGGTCATCAGCCACATTAAGAATACACGAATCCAAATAAGGATTAGATAGCGCCTTTTGGTCAAAATCCTCTTTGGCTTTTTCATCCAGTTTTTCATATCTTTTTTTCTTTCTTGCCAAAAAACCATCAATTTCTTTTTGGCTTCTGAAGTCCGCTTCTCTGCCCATTTTAATTGCTAAATCAAAAATTTCTTGAATAGTCATAGAATAAGCTAAAAGTTAAAAATGGAAAGTTAAGAATAGAGCACAAACTACAAAGCACAAACTAAATCTTTAAATCCATTTGTGCTTTATGTTTTGGAGATTGTGTTTTGTTTGTGTTTTGTGCTCTGTGCTTTGTGTTTTTTTTCGTAATTCGCACTTTTTTTAATTCGCGTTTGTTAATCTGAATTTTGTCCTTATTTTTTGCTTGGTTTTTTATTGTTTCTGCTTGACTGTTTTCTATCTTACCAAAAAATCTCTGAGCAATCTTTTCAATCTCCTCTTTTTGTTTTTCCAAATCAAAAAATTGCCTACGTATGCGGGCTTTCTCTCTTGCCACAAATTTTCTTTGGCTCTTGTTTAATGTTTTTTTATTCATAACTGTTATAACTCATAACGAGTAATTCCTTATATGGGCGTAAATACAATAAAAATTGTTATCACTCCCACTGTCATTCTGAGGTCGCCTCAAGCACCGAAGAATCTCTTTTGTCAATTCCAATGAGATTCTTCACGGAGTTTACACTGAACGAAGTGAATGTGTTCAGAATGACAAACACACGTTACTCGCTACCAGTTCTTAGTATTATCAGCTTAACAAATTTTTTAAAAAACCGCAAGCGACAAATGAGTAAAACAATAATGTTAATATAAAATAATTCAAGCCGCAAAGCGAAGATGCTTTGCGGCTTGTTGCGGAAGGGAAGCGGATTGTCACTTCTCCATAAGCTCTCTTTGAAGCTCTCGCCGCTTCCTTTCTTCTTTCCTTCGTTCAAGCAGGTACTGATTTAATTCGGTTTCGGCTTTCTTCCGAGCTTTTTCTTGCTCCTGCAAAATTTTCCTTTTAAATGGTTTCACGAAAAACCTCCTATAAATTTTTAAAAAATTCTCACCTTCGCACTGGATAATAATATCCATAAACAAAAAAATGTCAAGAGTCCATCGTGCAAAAATATTATATTGCCTTTTAAAAAATCTCTAAAAATTGAGTGGGACTGACTATTTTTATGCCACGAAATTCTTTATCTTATTTCATCAATGATTCTCTCAATATCGTCTTCGTCTTTTATGCCAAATTTTTTAGCCGTGGCGCGGCCCAACTTAAAAATCCTTTGCCAATCCCTTTTGTCGGCAAGGTATTGCCTGATTGCTTCCCGAGCTAATTCGGCTTTAGTGCTTGCTTCTCTAACAGCAGACCTTTCAATCTCAAAATACATTTTAGCGGGCAGAGAAATATTAAGAATTTTTCTTTGTTTTGTTATTGTTTGACTATTCATATAGTTTGTAACAAAAATTACTACAAGGTTATTGTAGCAAATGGGCGAAAACCGTCAAGATCTTACCTAAAAAATTTCAGTAATTTGTCCAAGGGCTGAGTGTTAATAATATCATTTTTCTCTACCCAGCCGCGACGGGCCTGAGCAATGCCGTATTTCATAAAAGTCAGTTGGTCTTTTTGATGGCTGTCAGTGTTGACAACCGTTTTTATCCCGGCCTCTTTGGCTCGCCGCACATTGCTGTCTTTTAAATCCATCCGCCAAGGCGAGCCGTTTATCTCCAGAGCAACATTAAACTCTTTAGCGGCTCGCAAGATTTTATCAAAATCAATCTGATATTCATCTCTTTTGCCAAGTAAACGGCCAGTGGGGTGGGAAATAATATCAACATTGGGGTTTTTCATCGCTTTAATAATTCGTTCGGTCATTTGGGCCTTAGACATTTTCATCTGTGAATGAACGCCAGCAATTACATAATCAAGATTAGCAAGCGCCTCATTATTAATGTCAATTGAACCCTCGGGCATAATGTTGGCCTCGCACCCTTGTAAAATTTTAAATTTTGAATTTTGAATTTTGAATTTTGAATTAATTCTATCTACTTCTTTTCGTTGTTCGGCAAGTTGTTTTTCATCAAGCCCGTTTTCAATCCGCAGAAATTTAGTATGGTCAGCGATGCCCAGATAATCATAGCCCATATCCTGGCCGGCTTTAGCCATTTCTTCAAGACCATTAGCTCCGCCGTCCCAATTAGAATGGCAATGTAAATCACCCCTAATGTCGTTGTAGCCAATCAATTTTGGGAGTCCATTTTTTTGAGCCGCCTCTATTTCGCCTTGATTTTCCCTAATTTCCGGAGGCATCAAAGCCAGTCCCAAGCCGCGATAAATGTCCTCCTCGGTTTTACCAGCAATCATTTTAGCGCCCTTAAAAAGCCCGTACTCATTGAGCTTTAGGCCCTTGTCAATGGCAATCTTGCGCAAGACAATGTTGTGCTCTTTTGAACCAGTGAAATACTGCAAAGCCGCGCCATAGCTTTTGGTAGGCACAACGCGCACATCCATATCAAAACCGTCTTCCATGCGCACCGATGATTTCGTCAAGCCCTTGTCCCAAACCTTGACCACACCCGGCAAACCCACAAAAAAATCCATAATTTTTCCGGGTTTCTTAGAAACAACTAAAAAATCAACATCGCCAATGGTCTCTTTCATTCGGCGCAAAGAGCCGGCCAAAGAAATCTTTTCCACTTCTTT
This sequence comes from uncultured Candidatus Saccharibacteria bacterium, assembly GCA_964454625.1. GTDB lineage: Bacteria > Patescibacteriota > Minisyncoccia > Minisyncoccales > CG1-02-41-26 > CG1-02-41-26. The sequence continues at coordinate 2,926 of CAYVXQ010000027.1, read as the reverse complement.
AAGGCCTTCCAATTTCTTGTAAATTTCTTCAACAACAGGGTAAATCTTACCTAATACAAACCTGCCCTTACTCCTTTTTAAAAATTCAATGCCTTGTAAGATATTTTGCTCGCTTTTTAAGCCAAAATGCGCTAATCCGCGGATTTTGCCGGCTTTAGCCGCCTTTTCCAAATCCGCCAAATTCTTTATCTTTAGCTTTTGGTAAAGAATTTTAACCATCTTGGGGCCTAAGCCCTCCACCGCGGTTAATTCCTCAAGATTAACAGGCATTTTCTTTTTAAGCTGTTCGTAATACTTGATGTTGCCTGTTTTAAGATATTCCTCAATTTTTTCAGCCAGACCTACTCCCACGCCTTCAATCGCCTCCAAGCCCGCCAAACCGTCTTTTTTATAAACATCGCTGACATCTTCATCAAGGGCTTGCAAAACCAAAGCGGCTTTCTCGTATGCCTGCGGCTTAAACGGCACACTGTCCATTTCAAGATACAAAGCAATCTCGGAAAAGATTTTAGATAGTTGTTGGTTGACCATAAGTTTAAATTTGAAATTCTTCGCGGACAACTTGGCGGTCGTCCCAGGGAATTTTCCGACCATTTTCCACGCAAATCCATGGTTCACAGCCCTTACCGGTAATAACAACCGTATCACCGGGCCGGGCTAACTCAATCGCTTTTCTAATCGCCTCCCTCCGGTCTAGAATTAAAAAGTTGCTCGGCAACTTCCTATAATAAGGAAGTTGCCGAGCAACTTCCTTAGCTCCTTCGGCTACCTGATTGATGATATCCATTGGATCTTCGTCATACGGGTCTTCATTGGTTATTATAATTTCATCGCAATATTTAGCGGCAATCTGCCCCAAAACCGGGCGTTTCCATTTGTCTCTGCCGCCGCCGCAAGCACCAAGAACACAAATCGTCCTTTGTTTACAACCCGAGTTTAAACAGCCCTGTTTAAACTCGGGTTGTAAACACCTATAAACTTGCTCTAATGCATTAGGGGTAAAAGCATAGTCAACAACAACCCTAAACGGCTTTTTTATAACCTCTTCCATTCTGCCGGGCACGCCGCCAACATTAGTCAATGCTTTTTGACAAACCTCCAATGAAACTCCCTGCGACAGCCCAACACCAATCGCCGCCAGAGCGTTATAAACATTGAATTTTCCCAATAAAGGTAAATAAAAATTTACATTGCGAACAGAAAAACAATACCCGTCTTTTTCTTCTTTTACATTTTCCCCAAAAACAACTCGTGGGGTTATCAGTTCACTGCTATGTAGCAGTGAACTGATATGGACATTAGAGATTTTTTTATTTTCATCTAATAATTTATCGTTATTTAGTTTGTCTTTATTTAATTTGTCTTTATTCAAAGAAAAAAAATACTTTTTCTGACTGAAAAATTGCGAAAAATATTCAGCATTCTCATCGTCAATATTTATAATATGAACATTTTTACACGCCTTAAAATACTCTCCTTTGGCTTTTTTGTAATTCTCAAAACCGCGGTGCCGTTCAATGTGCTCGGGAGATAAATTGGTAAAAACCATTGTCTGCCATTTAATAAAGCGGTGGCGATGCTGCAAAACTCCTTCAGAAGTTGCTTCAATAATCGCATAGTCGCACTTGGCTTTGACCGCATCAGCCAAAAACTTTTGCAAAACAGCTCGGCCGGGCATTGTCATTTTTAATTTGTTTTCTTTTTCCTCTTTGTCAATCTTAAATTTTATTGATGAAGCAACCGCCACCTTATAACCGGCCTTTTCTAAAATAGCGGCTGTTAAATTTGCCGTGGTTGTTTTGCCGTTAGTGCCGGTAATGCCGATAACTTTTATTTTCCTGCCGGGGAAATCATTTAATAAAGCGCCAAAAAAAGCTACGCCGTAGTGATACCAGCTTATTAAAAAATGCGGCATGCTTCTTTTAACGAGTTCTTTGAGCATTAGTTATTTTTAGCATATTTAAAACAAAAAAAGAAGGCGACATAATGTTGCCCGATTCAATAAATAAAATTAGAAAATCAAATTATCTTGATTTTTTGTAAACTTTGTCCCGTTTATCAATAATCCAAACAATAATATTATGCTCCTCCCAGTCAACTTTATAAATAATCTGCCAATCGCCAACTCTCAATTTAAAAAACACTCGCCACTCATTCGTTAGAGCTAAAAGGTTTGTCTTGTCAAAATTCATGCAAAGCCACTCAATTTTCTCCAAAATTCTTTTTCGGATTTTTTTATCTTATTTTTTTATTTCAATATTATCAATAACTTGTCAATAACTTTTTAATAGTCTGTGGAAAACTTTATCGCCGGCCCACAATTTTCAAGGCCTGTTTTATTTTCTCTTGGGGGTCTTTAATTTCTTTTGGAAGTTCTAATAAAGCATTCATGGCTCGGTCTTTGGAAAAACCGAGATTCAATAAAGCCAAAAATGCTTCGTCTTGCTCAAAAAAATCTTTTTCTTTTTTTAGTTTTGGTTCTAAAACTCTTATTTTTCCTGATAGCTCTAAAAGAATTTTCTGGGCTTTTTTCTTGCCGATGTTGGGCAAATCCTCAAAAATTTTAACATCGCCTTTTTCAATGCTATTTTTAAGTTTTTCAAGCGAACCAAAAGCGGAAATCTCCAAGGCCGCCCTGGGCCCTACCCCTTGAATGCTTCTTATAATCTTGAACAGGTCTAATTGTTCAAAACTTAAAAACCCAAAAAGTTTAACGCCCCGTTCGTTCGCTTCCATCTGGCAAAATAAAGATAAAGCCCCGCCTGTTTGGGGCAAACCTTCAAATATTTTTTGCGCAACCAAAACCTCCCAGCCAACGCCATTCACCTCCAAAATGACAAAATTATCTTTTTTGACAATTATTTTGCCTGATAAATAAGAAATCATACAGCTATCATAACCCGATTTTGCTTTATTTTCAAATTAT
>CAYVXQ010000026.1:0-9299 GCA_964454625.1 uncultured Candidatus Saccharibacteria bacterium | reverse complement strand
AAAACAAAACCGCCCCGATGGTTCGGGGCGGGATTTTATTTGCCTGCGATAAATTATACTACTTTATCAACTTTTCTTGTCCGCCCAACTCATTATAAACCTTTTTGATTTCTTTATAAAAAATCGGTAAATCGTTTTTAATCGTTTTCCAAACAATATTTTTATCAATACCGAAATAATCGTGGACCATAACATCCCGCATCCCAGTCGCTTTGCTCCAATGAATATGAGGATATCTTTTTCTTAAATCAACAGGTAAATTTTTTACTGCTTCGCCAATAACTTGTATCCTGCAAATCACTGCATCTTGCGCCTGCCCATTTTCGGTAAATTTTTCTTTTGTTAGCTTTTTTGTGTATAAATCTATCGCTTCTATACTCTCTAAAATATGAGACAAAAAAATTTTAGGATCTTTTTTCATAAATAATTTTTTGGTCATTTAGTATAATATTTTTCAGAAGCGGATGTATTGCGTTATAGGTTAAAAGGTCAACTTTGCGCCGCAGTTTCTCTTCTAATTCAAGCTTAAATCCAACAAACCCGAAAAGACCCGGTTCTTTATTTCTGCTAAACTCCACCAACAAATCAATGTCGCTGTTCTTTTTGGCCTCGCCGCGGGCGTGAGAACCAAAAAGAGCGGCCTTTTTCACGCCTTGCTTTTTCAAAATCGGTATAATTTTTTTAGCGATTTCCTGCTTGCTCATACACTACTATCTTAACACAAAAAACTATAAAACAAAACCGCTTAACCGTTGTTTTTATTGGCGAATTCGCAGATGCTGCGGAAGTCGCAGAACTGGCAGTGCCAGCCGGACTTGGGGGCGAAATCACTGTGCTTGATTTCTTCAATGTCAGTAATGATTTTTGTCTTTAAATCGTCTTTTTCTTTTTTACTGCCCAAAAATGAAACCAGCCCTCCCCCATCAAGATAATAATAGCAAAGCTCTACGGGGTTGAGCCCCAGCGAGTCCTCTGCGGCTATTTGATAAAGCAATAGTTGGGTTTTATCTGCTTTGCTTATTTTTTCTTTTCCCTCCGGCTTACCCGTTTTATAATCCAATAAACGAACCCCGCCTTCCACCTCATCAATGCGGTCAATTTTCCCTTTCAGCACATACTCGCCCAGCTTTAGTTTAAATCCAACTTCCAAAGCGGGCTTGCCCTGATACTGAAAAATTTTCGGCTGTTCTTTTAAAAACTGCTGATAAAAATTTTTTAAGAGTCGTTTGCCCTCCTGATAATAATCCTGCTTTTGTTTTTTACTGTCAAACCATTCGTCCAGCCATTGCTCGTCATAAATTTCCAACAGTTCGGCTTCGCTCACCGCGGACGTAATCAGAGATGAAGCAGTAGACGAAACGCCAAAAAGATTTTCCTGTTTTTTAGAATTACCCTCCTCAACCCTTGTTAAAAATTCGTGAAGCGTGTTATGAATTGATTTGCCAAAGCTAAACGACGGCCGGCCTCTCACCGGCACTTTTAAAATATGCGCTAACTTATATTGATAAGGGCAGGTATCAAAAGCCGCTAATTGAGTGAAAGAAAAATGCTCGGGCAGAATAATTTTTAGCGACGGCTTTTTAATAATCTTTTTAGGCGGCTCTAAATCAACAGCCGCTTTGCCAGTTATCGGTGTGGAGGTGAAACCCATTTCAGCCAGAAATTGCGAAATTTTCTTTTTTCTCTGGCCGCCGTAATCATCAGCCGAAGTGAAAAAAATCCCTTTTTTAGCTCGCGTCATCGCCACATAACAAAGCCGGCGCTCCTCCTGCAAATGCACATCGCCCTCGGGCAATCTCTCTTTAACCAATGCCTCGGGAATTTCAATCGGGTCTTTTCTCTCCGTGGAAGGAAATCGTCTATCAACCATGCCCACCGCGAAAACATATCTAAATTCCAAGCCCTTGGCCGAATGAATGGTCATCAACCGTATCAAATCCGGGCCTTGGTCAGGGTCAAAGGCCAGTTTGCCTTGCTCGTTAGACTCCAGCTCCAGATTAAACTGATTCATAAAGTTCTTCAACGAGCCATCAGGGTTGGCTTGCTCAAATTCCTTGAGTTTTTTATAAAACTGCGTTAAAAATTCTAAATCCTCCAGTTTGCTCTGATCCTGCCGAAGGGTCTCTTGTTTGGTTATATGCTTCAAATAGCCCGAGTCATCCAGAAAAGCAAGAAAAATTTCAGTGACATTTTTTTCACGAGCCATTTCAGTATGCTTTCTCACTTGAGACAAAAATTTATTTAGAGCATTGGCGGTTTTAGGGCTTATGCCTTTTACCAAAGCAAAGCCGGAAATTGTTTCAAAAAGTGATTGGGCTTTTTGCTGAGTGAAATAGGTTAATTTCATCAAGTCCTCAGGAGTAATATCCCAAACCGGCCAGCTTAAAACCCGAAAAACAGCCGGACTTTCGTGGTAATTATCCAAAAGTTTCAAATAAGCAATCATATCCAAAATTATCGGCTTAAAATAAAGACCTTGAGAAGCCAAAAATTGATAGGGTATCCCAGCCCTCTCCAATGCCCTGGCAAAAGGATTGGCCGTGTCGTTGGCTCTCACTAAAATCACAAAATCATTAAAGGTGGCTTCTTTGTTTTGCTCCATAATCTCCGCAATTTTTTGCACAACTCCAGCGGCCTCCTGGCCCAAATTTTTAAAATGTAAATGTTCAACAATTCCCTCCTCTTGGTTTTGAGCTTTTAATTTTTTATCCAAGCCGGAAATATATTCCAAGCGGTTCGGGTTATTGGCTTGAATAAAATTGTAAGCCAAATCCAAGATGTTCTGGGACGAACGATAATTTTTCACCAAAAAAACCTCGCGGGCATCGGGAAAATCCTGCTTAAACTGCGTAATATTGCTCACCGAGGCCCCTCGCCATTTATAAATAGAATTGTGCACCACTACACCATTGGCAAAAAAATTATGGGTTTTATCTACCTCTAAATCATAAACAACTATATCTTTTTTCTCTTCCTCAATGTTAATAATTTCATCATAGATGATTTCACGGCCTGCCTTAACGGGTAAATAATGGCCTAAAACCAAATTCTTGGCTGGCATTAGTAGAGCCGGGAAGCTACGCCACCTGTTTTTATCCCCTGCTAAAGGATTTTTCAAAGCTAAGTTAAACTTCGTTTCAATAATCCCGCCGGTTAATTTCTGCAAACGTTGAGCTACTCTGCCTAATTCTTGCAAATCCTGATGCTCTAACCGCAATGCCATACCTTTTTTGGCTTTTCGTAAATGGAAACCTGCCTTTGCCAGCTTAGATATAGTGCCTGGATCCGAAGTTTCAACGGTTAGGCAATGTTTTATCAAAGGATTCAAAAGCAATGCTTTTTTTCTCTTAACATGTTCTTTACTGCGATAAGTGCGCTGGTACATTCGTAAATTAATTTTAATCCTAATTTTATTACCTCGTGTCACGGCTTCTAAGCAAAAATGATGTGAATCTAAGTCAATGTTCAAATCCTTAGCCATTCTTTGAACATTATTTTCAACCGCTAAATCTTGATACAACTTTCGTAATAAATCGCCTTGAATAACAATACTTTCCCTCGCCTGAAAACAACTGGTTGGGATACCATATTTCAAAGAGCATAATGTTTCGTGATAACGAGCTTCAACTTCTGTTTTAAATGCCTTAACCGCCAAAATTTTATCAACCGAGCGCTCTAATTTTGTTCTTATTATCAAATCATTGGTTACACCCATTCTCCAGCCCAACCCCTGCCGATGCATTAAATAAACATAACAATACTGATAGTTCTTATGAACTTGAGGTACGAAACAAAACATCTTATGGTTATCCGTAACCTGAACCTGAAGTCCGCTCTTGGTTTTAATAGTCAATAAGCGCGCCTTTTTCTTCTGCTTAAAGGTTTTGTTTATTTTTGCCACGCCAATGTGTCCTTTGCCTACAGCTGTTAAAACCTCATCTCCCTTTTTAATTGTTCGGATTTCTTTTTCGCCATTCCTAACAGCGACAAGAGCGTTGCCCGGCAGGCATTGGTCATCATCGGCGCAGACAGTAAGATTATATCCGGGAGCGGAAAGGGTTTTAATCAGCTCATATTGCGCCCAGTTGGTGTCTTGAAATTCGTCCACCAAAATATACTTAAAACGGGCTCTGTATTTTTTCAAAATAGCCGGGCGTTTTTGAAAGAGTACTAAGCAATAATTGATTAAATCGCCAAAGTCCAAAACATTATTATCCAATAACAATTTTTGATAAATATGATAAGCCGAGGCCGCCTCTTTAATTCTTTCCACTTCGGTGCCTTCGGGTAAATCAGTAAGGTTTGATTTTAATTCATCGGCATATTTTAAATAATCTTCCGGGTAAATCATCTGGTCTTTGCATCGTGAAAAATGAGAGAGCAAAGCGTGGATAAATTTAAGCGGATTGCCCAAGGGCCGATAATAATCCAAAGAAAACTTGTCTAAATTCTGCCTCACCAAAAGCCAAGCGGCTGTTTGGTCTACTAATTTAAAATTCACCGACAAGCCAATATCCAAACCATTTTCCCGCAATACCCTTTCGCAAAAAGCGTGAAAAGTGGAAATCCAAAGCTCGTGATAACCAAAAGGTAACAGCCGATCCACCCTATCTTCCATTTCAGCGGCCGCTTTTTCCGTAAAAGTAACGGCCAAAATCTCCTCGGGTTTGACTAATCCCCTCTCAATCAAAGAAATAATTCTTTCAGTAATCACCGTGGTTTTGCCCGTGCCCGCTCCCGCCACAATAAGCAAAGGACCTTTGCCAAGCATCACCGCCTCTTTCTGCTCTTTATTCAAATTGTTTAGATTCTTCGCCATACTTCGCCATAACTTTCATCACTGTTGCAAACTGTAAGCGATCGCTTATGAAATGCAACAGTTGCTATTTTTAAACTTACTCTCAAAAAAAATATTCTTAATAATCAGAAAACGAAAACTCGCCGCCGATAATTAGTCCGATTTTTTCTGACAAACCTCCGTTGATTTCTAAAACATATTGAGCGGGCTGTTGATCGCGATAACTTTCGCATTTTTGGCTTGGGCAGGGTTGCGCTTGTTTAATTATATCAACTACTTTTTTATTTTTATCAAGAAAAATAATATCCAACGGAATAAGGGTGTTTTTCATCCAAAAAGAACGAATCCCCTCTTGAGTGAAAACAAATAACATTGCCTGGTTTTGCGCCAAATTCTTGCGAAACATCAAACCCTTGGCAATAGTGAAACGATTCTTAGCCACCTCGGCCTGAAAGCAAAAACCCTGAAAACAAACCTTAGTTTTTGGACAATGAAAAATCATAAAATATACAGTCAGCCCAGCCAATGTCAACAGTCCCAACGCCAGACCAACTTTCAACAACATTTCTTTTCGCATATTTAATTTATCTTACCACAAAATCTCTCTTGCCGCCCAATAGAAAACAATGCACCAGAACTGGGCCTTGTTTTTAAAAATGGACAAAAACCACCACTTCGGTAGCCGCCTTGGTAGCGGTTTAGGATTGTTGGGCTGCTTTACCTTGGGACTTAACACGATTTTTCTAATTGGAGTAGAACCTTGAAAATACACCCCCGGCGCCAATAAACTTTTCCTTACCTTGTTCTTTCCCTTTTCCCGACTTTTAGTCTTGGTTTTGAAATTATCGTAAAACATTATTATCCCTCACTCCTTTCTCCTTGTAAAATGTATCCATTTAAAACAAATATAAAAAACTACTCTTATTTTTCACCAATAACCTCTAAAAAAGTCAAATCTATCTGCTTTATTTTTTCACAAAAACCTTGCCTTGGATAATTTTGTTAGCTGGCCTGTTATGTATAACGGCCTCGCGGGCAAATGGCTCGGCGCATTTTGGACACCTTAAGTCGCCATAAGTAAAATCTTCCAATATCTTATCCTTATAACATTTTAATAAGTGCCCGGGAATGGCCTTCCAATATTTATAAAGCTGGGTATCGCATTTTGAGCAATATACTTTTATAATATGCCCCCGCATAATTCATTTACATTTTCAAAATTTTTCTTTAATTTCGCGCGTTAAAATGTCTTTAATGTTTTTGGCCAGGCCTTTCACAAAATTACTGCTTTCCATCAAAGGGCTTAAATCATACTCAATGCTTTTGGCGTCAACCTTGGCTATCACGGCTAAAAGTTTTTCTTTTAAGCCAGAGGCGCTTTCTTTATTCATTAAACAATTCAAATTGGGCTTAATGGTTTTGCTTAAATACCAGACCAAATCAAAATAATCGCGGCCCTTCACCTTTGCCAGGGGCTGGCCGCCTTTGCTGGTTTTTTCCCATTTGCGATTCATCACCGCTCCGATTTTAGTGGCCATCATTGTTGATGAATCAAATGTCCTCATAATCATTGAACGGTTAAACTTAAAAATCGGCGTTGTATTCACCTCATAGCCCGCGCAAAAATCAAAATATTTAAAAACCTCTAACTTAAGATAAAGTATGTCGGACTCGCTGGGACCAGCCAGCCCCAACTCTTTCAAAATGGCAAACTTTATCTGCGCTCTTGACGGCTGAACTTTTATTTTCGCCTGCAAATCAGTGTTTTTCTTGAAATAATCTTTCAAGTCATTTGCCAAATCAGCCAGTTGAATATCTTTTTTCAAGTCAACAAAATCCAAATCCTCAGAGAGTCGCGGCAAATCAAAACAATGGCGCAAGCAAGAGCCGCCGTAAAAAACCATCTGGCTGTATTTGGGGTGAGAATAAATAAAATCCAAAATCACTACCTGGATATAATCTTTCAGCAAATTCCGCTTATAAGTTGAACTCATTCCAACCGCTCCATCAATTATATTTTTTAAAAACGGCTTAATAATCTCCATAGGTTTAACGCAAAAGATGATTGATTATTTCCTTCATTTTTTTGGAGCCATCCATAGCAACATATTTTTTCAACTCTTTTATGTCGGCTCTGTTCAAATTTTCCACATTTAATCTTAATTCTTTTACCGCCTCTTTCACCGGCAATATATTTTTACGCAAATACAAAAAATCAAAAAGCGCTTTGGCTTTTGAAGCTCTCAAAAAGCTAAATTCTCCCTCCTTAACTAATTCAAAACCACAAAAAAGCAAATCCTTGATTTTATAATAGAGAAAGTTGCCGAACCTATTGGTAAAAATCGCTGTTTTGTTTTTGGTAATAGCGGTAAAGTTATATGGAACATCAGTCAAAAGGTTATGCCGATAAAGCACATATTCTAAACTTAAATAAGATGGCTCGCATAAAACACCGTTCAAAAAATCTAAATAATGAGAAAAGCGCCCCTTTTTCTCAAGATTATCAATATACTCTTTAGTAACATATAATCCTTTTTTTAACCTGATAATCTTACCGGCTTTTGCATAGCGGCCCAGTAAAATTTTCAAATAGGTTTTGTCGGTTTCAAGAGCGGCCAAATCGTTTAAATTAAAACAAGGCAATTTTTTTGCCGCAGAAATAATCTCACTAATTTTTGAATTATTGTCGTTTCTCATAGTATACTAAAACAGTATACTATCGGAAACGGCTTGTCAAGGACTTCCAAGCATTACCGGCCGGATTTTATTTCAATCACGTCGCCGTCTTGCACAATATAATCCTTGCCTTCGGTGCGGATGAGGCCTTTTTCGCGAGCTTTAGTAAAACCGCCGATATTTAGCAAGTCCCGCCAATTTATAACCTCGGCTTTGATAAAAAATTTTTCAAAGTCGCTGTGGATTGCCCCGCCGGCTTGGGGCGCTTTGTCGTTTTTTTTAATTGTCCAAGCCCTTGTTTCGTCGGGCCCGGTGGTTAAAAAAGTAAGCAGGCCTAGGATTTCATAACACTTTTTGATTAGAACATTCAAACCGGACTCAGGTGGCAGACCAAACGACAACCGTTCGTCTTGGCTCATATCAACTGCTTCAAATTCGGTTAAAACATCAAAAACCAAACAGGGCCAGTTATTTTTGGCAAAAATGTCTTTGGTGGCTTGGGAAATTTCGCTTTCAGCGCCATTAAATAAATAGAGACGATTTTTCAAGGTTAAAAGGCAACTGTTTTTTAAAATTTTTTTTTCTTCATCAGTTAGATTAGCTTCACTCAAGACAACACCTTTGTCCAACAAGTCCTTGGCTTTATTCAAAATAGCGACTTCCTTAACCGACTCTTTTTTACCCATTTTTGCTTCTCTTTCCAAAACAATAAGTCGCTTTTGCACGGTTTCCAAGTCCTTTAAAATCAATTCGGTGTCTAAAATTTCTTTGTCTCGCAAAAGATTAATGTTCTCTTGAACATTAACAATGTTTTCTTTGGCAAAAGCCCGCAAAACATAAACAATGGCATCGGTTTCTCTGATATGCGCTAAAAATTGATTGCCCAAGCCCTCACCCTTGCTGGCACCCTTAACCAAGCCGGCAATATCCATAAAATCAACTGTGGCATAAATTTTTTTGGCCGAGTGAGTAAGTTCTGCCAGCTTCTCTACCCTTTCATCAGGTACAGCAACCACGCCAACATTCGGGTCAATGGTGCAAAAAGGATAATTCTCGCAGGGCACCTCCTTTTTAGTAATTGTTTTAAACAATGTTGACTTGCCCACATTAGGCAAGCCAACTATGCCAATGCTTAAAGTCATATTTCTCTTTTTTCAAGAATAACGAAATCCAAATAGAGAAATGACGGATGAAACTCTGCTGGATAAAATCCGTCATCTTATTGATGAATATTATGGTTATAACGAGATGCCGAGGGCTCCTATTTGATTTTGCGATAAATCTGGCGACGATGGTCAACGCCGTATAGGACTATCTCTTCTTTTTTGTGGTCAACCCCAAAACAAAATCCGCCAATCGCCTACTCTATATTTTTGAAGCCCCTCCAAGTCCTTTGGCAGATATTTTACAAAATTTTTCAAATGCTCGGAGTTAAGAGCTAAAAATTCTATTTTCTCAATAATTCTATTAGCGATTTGGCGGTTTAGCTTTTTAATGTCTTTCTCAAAATTAAAAGTGAACTTAACTTTGAACATAAAAAATCATTTCGTTGCTAATTTCGTTTTTAAAACAGAAAGATTTTTTATTTTGCCGGATAAATGTTCGCTTCTGGCAACTCTCATTTTGTTAACAAACTTGACATCAGAAACCAACAAAAAATCTTCCAGCTCTTCGCTGACTTTTTCCCATTTTTGATAAGCATCCATTAAAACACTGAAAAGCCGTTTGGGCACCGCTACTTCTTGTAAGTTATTTGAATGATTCATATTTATCTTTTGCCTTTTTTCACATTATAACGTCTTGGGTTCTAAAAATCAACTTATTG
>CAYVXQ010000025.1:8740-9805 GCA_964454625.1 uncultured Candidatus Saccharibacteria bacterium | reverse complement strand
AAGCAAAATTTTGTCCTTGCCCAAACTCAAAAACTGACTTATACTGAAACAAAAACACAAAGCACAATATCCAAAACACAAAACACAAATAAATTCGGAATTGTTTATGTTTTAAAAGTTGTGTTTTGTGCTTTGTTTGTAATTTGTGTTTTGTAATTTGTGCTTTATCCTATTTTCTATTAGAATTTATGTTAAAACTTTACAACACCCTCACCCGCAAAAAGGAAATCTTCAGGCCCCTACAAAAAGATAGGGTTGGCATTTATGCCTGCGGGCCAACGGTTTATGATTTTGCCCATATTGGCAATTTGCGAACTTATGTTTTTGAGGACTTGTTCAAACGGGTTTTGCTTTATAATGGCTACAAAGTAAATCATATAATGAACATTACCGATGTTGGCCATTTAACTTCGGACGCTGACACTGGCGAGGATAAATTAGAAAAAGGAGCTAAAAGAGAAAATAAAACCGTTTGGCAAATCGCTGATTTTTATACCAAACAATTTAAAAAAGACCTCAAAGCCCTTAACATTTCAGAACCCAACATCTGGCTCAAAGCCACTGAAACCATCAAAGAACAAGTCGCCTTAATAAAAATTCTGGAGAAAAAGGGCTTTACTTATCAAATTGAAGACGGAGTTTACTTTGATACTTCGCGATTAAAAAACTATGGTGTTTTGTGGGGAAACAAAAAACCAATAGAACTGAAAGCCGGCGCCAGGGTGGAAATGGTAAAAGGCAAAAAAAACCCTACTGACTTTGCTTTGTGGAAATTGACCCCAGCAGGAGTAAAGCGGCAAATGGAATGGGATTCGCCTTGGGGCAAAGGGTTTCCTGGCTGGCACACTGAATGCGTGGCAATGAGCGTTAATGCCTTAGGCATTCCTTTTGACATTCACTGCGGGGGCATAGACCACATATCCATTCACCATACCAATGAAATCGCCCAAGCAGAGGCCGCTTACAAGAAAAAATTAGCCAATTTTTGGCTGCACGGAGAGTTTTTAAATATAAAGGGGGGTAAAATCAGCAAGTCAAAAGGAAATATTATTACTTTAGATACTC
>CAYVXQ010000025.1:0-8640 GCA_964454625.1 uncultured Candidatus Saccharibacteria bacterium | reverse complement strand
TTTGGTTTGGGCTTAAAGAATATAAAAACAGAAAAAACAAAAATCCCGACTGAAATTTTGGCCTTAGCCGAACAACGGGAAAAAGCGCGAAAAACCAAAAACTGGCAAAAGGCGGATGAAATAAGAAAACAAATTCAGAAATTGGGCTATGATGTGGAAGACACAGAAAAAGGAGCCCAATTTAAAAAGGCAGGAAGTTCTAATCCAACATAAATAGTTGAAAACTTCCTGCCTTTTGTTACCGTAGCTACGGTAAAGGTAAATACTTATAAGAAGAGCTACGATAACGATAACGATAACCATAACCATTTTCTTTGGAAACATTCTTTACATTCTCGGCAATAAAAAAGCCGAGAGAAATAAACATTCCAAAGAAAGACAGCCATGCTAATCCGCCGGTCAATTGAATCTTGTCCGGGGACAGTTGTCCCATTTGAGAGAAGGCCGACAGAACGAAAACAATAAAACATATCCATGCTGATGCTATGCCTTTCATTTTTTTACTCCTTTCTTCAAAAATTAAAAATCTGCTTATACAATAACATAATTTCATAAAAAAGTCAATATGACAAACCAAGAAAACATAGACAAACTGCCTCCCCAGAACATTGAAACGGAAAAATCGCTTTTAGGGTGTTTAATGATAGACCCTAATGCCATTTACAAAGTGGCGGATTTTCTTTTGGTTAAGGACTTTTATAAAAACAACCACCAAAAAATTTACGGCTCAATGCTTGAATTGTTTGAAAAAAGAGAGGCGATTGATGTTTTAACCGTTTCAGCGAAACTCAAAGGCAAAAATGAATTAGATGAGATAGGCGGGGTATCCTATCTTACCGAATTGGTTAATATTGTTCCGACAGCCAGCCATATCCTCAATTACGCTAAAATCGTTCAGCAGAAAAGGGTTCTCCGAGATTTGATTTCCGCTGGTTTTGAAATTTCAGAAATGGCCCAGCAAGAAGATGAGGATGTGGACAATCTATTAGACAGAGCGGAAAAAAAGATTTTTAGTATTGCCCAAAAAACCCTAAACCAAAACTTCAGCCATATCAAAGACAGCTTGGAAGAAACATGGAACCGTCTTGATGAACTCTCCAAAAACCAAGGGGGGCTGCGAGGCATTCCGACTGGCTTTAAATCGCTGGATAATGTCTTGGCCGGCCTTCAAAAGTCAGATATGATTGTTTTGGCCGCCAGGCCAAGCATCGGCAAAAGCAGTTTAGCTATAAATATCGCTCAAAATGTGGCTTGCTTGCATAAAATCCCGGTTGGTATTTTTAGTTTGGAAATGTCTAAAGACCAAATCATTGACCGTTTGATTTCCGCCCAAGCCAACATTGACTCTTGGCGCCTGAGAACCGGCCGATTATCGGACGAAGGCGAATACAATGATTTTGAGAGGATCCAAAGGGCTATGGCTATTCTGGCGGAGGCCCCTATTTATATTGACGATTCTGCCAGTACCAGCATTTTACAAATGCGAGCTATGGCGCGACGTTTAATGGCTGACAAGGGATTAGGGCTTTTAATTATTGACTATCTGCAACTGATGGAGCATCGTAACCCAATGTTGGGCTTGGTGCAGCAGGTTACTGAAAATTCTCGCGCTTTGAAAGGATTGGCCAAAGAGCTTAACATTCCCATTTTGGTAGTTTCGCAATTGTCGCGAGCCGTGGAACAAAGAACGCCGGCCATTCCCCGATTGTCCGACCTTCGCGAAAGCGGCGGAATTGAACAAGACAGCGACGTGGTTATGTTTATTTATCGCGAGGACCGCTATAAAGAAAACTCCGAGCGGCCAGGAATTGCCGATATTATTATTGCCAAGCACCGCAACGGCCCGGTCGGCAAGGTGGAATTATACTTTGACGAGACGCGAATGACTTTCCGCGACATTGAAAAACGGCTCGGCGAAAATGTATAGCTTGAATTCAAAATTACAAATGACAAACGACAAATTACAAATTGCAATTCAAAACTCCAAATTAGATTTCAAATTAGTTAATTTTAGATTTTTAACTTTTAATTTTAAATTTACTTATGCTCTCTCCTACTGTTCAAAAACTTGCTGACTTGTTTGCTAAATTTCCCACTGTCGGGCAAAGAACCGCCCGTAGATTTACTTTTTATTTAATTAAAAACGAACAAAAAAAAATTGACGATTTGATAACAGCCATTAAAAACTTAAAAAACAAAATTAAACTCTGCGCTCTCTGCGGAAAATCGTTTGAAAATGAAGAACAAAAGAGCGATTTATGCGCCATTTGCTCTGATTCGCGCCGGGATAAAACAGTTGTCTGTATTGTGGAAAAGGAAGTGGACTTGGAAACTATTGAAAAAACTAAACAATTCGCCGGCCTTTATTTTATTTGGGATACCAACAACGAAGAACAGCAATTAAAAAAAATAATCAGCCGGATTAAAAAAGAGCCCATTAAAGAAATTATTTTGGCTCTTAATCCAACTTTAGACGGCCGACAATTAGTTTTGAAAATTCAACGGAATTTGCAAGAACTGGGAATAAAAATTACTCAATTGGGCAGAGGCCTGCCTGTTGGCGGTGAGATTGAGTACGCTGACGAAGAAACAATTACTTCCGCGTTTGAAAGCCGAAAATAAAAAAAGGGGTCTGACCCCTATTTTTTGTTTAAGGTCTAAAGCTTATAGTTTTAATTTCTACTTCCGTAAAATACTGGCGATGGCCTTTTTTGACTTTATAACGTTTTTTGGGCTTGTATTTGAAAACCACTACTTTTTTGCTTCTCCCCTGCCTCAATACCTTGCCTATTACTTGAGCTCCTTGGACCAATGGCTCACCTATCTCAAGCTTCCCGCCTTCTTCAAAAAGCAAAACATCATCAAAAATAACCTCCTTGCCTTCTTCAACCTCCAATTTCTCAATTTTCAATTTTTTTCCGGGTTCAACAAGATACTGCTTGCCGCCGGTTTTGATTACCGCTAACATAATATAAAATTGTTCTAATTAACCTAATTATACTAATTAACCTAAATAAATCCAAATAAACAATCCCCAATTAGGATTTGGTGCTTATTTAGAATAATTAGAACAATTAGAATAATTCAGCAAACATATTTACAAGCTACACTATTTTTTGCTATTAGTCAACATTTGGCTTATCTATCGCCAGCGGCTCTATACTTCGCTCGCCCTCGGTTATTTTCACCACATCCTTGTCAATCTTGGCAAATTCTTTATAAGCGGCATTGTAATTATTCACCAAAGCGCTTAAGCTACCGCCCACTTTCTGCATATATTCGTCAAACTTAACAATATGCTGACCCAACATCTCCACAGACCTTCTAATCTCCAGAGCTGATTTTTCAATGTGAAAGGCCTTGAGGCCCTGAATAATGGTCTGCAGCATAGCGTAAAAAGAATTGGGTGAAACAATACTCACCCGCTTTTCCGCTGCATATTCAATTAAATCCCGAGTATTGCTCTTCATCGCCCCTACCTCGTTAACAATCAAATCATAATAAATACCCTCGGCTGGAATAAACATCAAGGCAAAGTCAAAAGTGCCTTCTTGGGGTCTGATATATTTAGCTGTTTCGTCAATGCGGTTTTTTAAGTCCTGCTTAAAGACCTTCTCCAATGCCTCTCTTTTTGCCGAGTCTTTTTCAGCGACAATCCGGTTGTAGTTCTCCAAAGAAAACTTAGAATCAATAGGCAAAATCTTATCAGCTAAAAAAATCACAAAGTCCACTTTCTCGCCGTTTTTAAACTCGTACTGCTTGGCGTATTGTTTTGGCGTGAAGGACCGCTCCAACAAAAGCTCAAAACTATATTCGCCCAAATTGCCCCGTTGTTTAGGATTTTTCAAAATGTTTTCCAAAGATTGCAGTTGTTCAGCAAAGCCAATCACTTGTTTGTTGGTTTCGTCCAAGCGAGTTAAGCGCTCGGTAACATCTCTAACAATCTGACGACTCTCCTGTAATTGCTTTTCCGCATAAACGCGACCGTCCTTCAACTGTCTCTCTAACGATTCAATATTTTTTTCCCTGGACTCTTTTATCTCTTCCCTAATAGCGGCAAAGCCCTGCTGCAATCCCTGCTGAATCAAGCCCAAAGCCGTATCGTTAGGTTTCTCTTGTTTTAAGTGTTTTATTTCTCGTTTAATATAAAAAATCGCAGCGATAATGCTGGCAACCACAATTAAAAAAACGGTTAAAATAAAAATTAAATCGCTCATAGAATACTAACAAATACTAATGAATCCAGCCGTAAACTCAATAAACCCAACGTTGCATTCTGTAAGCGATCGCTTATAAAATGCAACACTTGTCCTGATTAACTTCGTCCTGTTAAAATCTTGATTACTAATAGGGCTTTGCTTGCAAATTAAAATGTTAGATTAATCCGCTGGGAAATCTCTCTCTCAACTGTTTCGCGCGGCCGGGCATACTTGAGTTTAGATAGTTGTTTAACTAAAGGTACAATAGATATATCCCCCTCTTTTGCCTTAATTGCCCTAACTTTAAAAGCCGAGGAAAGCGTGTTGTTGAACATCATCTTAATAATGAACTGAAAATTATCAATGTTTAAAAGGTCAAATCGGGAAAATTCCGGCTCAAATTGTTTTTCCAAAAACTCAGCATCCAAAGCGCCCACTCTAAAACAAGCAATGCTGCCGACATTGCCGATAACCGCGTTTCTGATTTGTTCGGTTAATTGCGGCATAAACTGATGCGCTAAAATCAAATTCAAGCGGTATTTACGGGCTTCCGATAAAATAATTACTATTGAATCGGTGGTAAAGTTTTGAAACTCGTCAATATACAAATAAAAATCTTTTCTCTCTTCTGGAGCCATTGCTCCTCTTCGAAAAGCGGCAATTTGCATTTTAGAAACCAATATTAAACCCAACAAGGAAGCATTCATTTCGCCGGTTAAACCCTTGGACAGGTTGGCTAAAAAGATTTTTTTGTTGTTCATTATCTCCTCCAAATCAAAAGTGCTTCGGGCTTGGCCGATGATATTTCTCATCATTTCATTTTCCACAAATCGGCCGACTTTGGAAACAACATAGCCCAGCATATCGCTTCTTGTCTGCCCGGTGGTTTGCGCCCATTCCTGCTGCCAAAATATCTTTACCAGCGGGTCGGAAACCTTAGCCACTTTGCTTTCCATAAATGCCTTGTCGGTAAAAAGACGCGGTATGTCAACCAAGGTGCCGGGTTCGTTTTTATCAGCCATCAAAGCCAACATCGCATTTCTCATATAATGCTCAAACATCGGGCCGATAATCTCCGGCGGAAACAGCTTGGTAAAAATCATAATCATCTCCGAGATAGCAAAGTCCTTTTGCGCCGGAACCTTCCACTCCAACATATTCAAGCCGCAGGGTCGCTGCATATCAAAGGGCTCAAACAAAACAACATCCTCTATTCTTGCTTTGGGGATATTAGCCAGGGTGTCTTCAATTAAATCACCGTTGGGGTCAATCACAGCCACGCCTTCGCCCTTTTCAATGTCTTGGCGAATCATTTCCCGCAGTAAATTGCTTTTGCCAGTACCGGTTTGACCGACAATATAAAAATGCCGCCTTCGGTCGTCCCGCGACGCAAAACAAATCGGCTTTTCTTCGCCCCTAAAAAGCGACATGCCAATCAGATTTAAACCCACCGATTGGTCAGACGACAAACCGGTCGGCGGGGTTGATTCCTTGGTTTTAGCCCATTTAATGTTAGGGGTCTCTAATTGAATTAAAGGAAAATGATAAATACTGGATAATTCTTCCAAATTCAAAACAATTTTTTCTTTCTGATTAAAGTTGCGGAAACTAAAATCATAAACAAATCTTTTCAGCCATCTTTTTTTTATTCTCACCGGATGAAAACCGTTTAAAGTGGTGCTAAATTGAGCGAATGCCCCGGCCAAATGGTCGGCAATCTCTTCGGCCCGAGCCATCTCGCCAGCCACGCCAATCAAACGAATGTTAACATCAAAAATCTGCTTTTGCGCTTTGGCTTTAATTGCCTGAATAAGTGTCTCATTGGCTGTTTTCTCTTTTTGCGCTTCTTTGTTTTGCCTTTCTTGTTCTTCTTGATGTTTTTTAGACGGAGATGTGAATAAAACCTCTGAAATGTAAAAAAACCAACTTAAAAACCAATGTCGGTCCGTTTGAGCCACGACCAATCTCACGCCCCGGCCTCTTTCCGTAACCTCTGATAAAATTTTCTCTTCTTTGCTTTTAATATTAAGCAACGATGGCTTTAAAATAATTTGGATAGCCGCACCCTCTTCGGGTTTTATTTTACTAAGACCGTTGGTAATAGAAGAAAGCGGGTCTTTTTCTAAATTTTTATAGGTTTTAATTGGAAAATATAAACGGTCTTTTAAAAAAAGACGGCGGCCAGCCACCTTGGCTTGCGGTTCAAACACCGTGTAGTCCTGCGGCACTTTTTCCACCATTGCCTGCGGAAAAACGCCTTGGATGCCCTTTTCAATCTCGTTTTCCATATAATCAGGCACAGCCACATAAAAGGCAATGTCGGACTCGCCTACTTTAGAAGCAATTTCAAAAACCACCCGCGGTAAAGTATAACCGCCCAATCGTTTTTCCCTGAAACCCGGCTTTTTTAAATACAAAAAATATGAATAAACCTGCTCCATTTGTTCAATGAGCGCTTTAAAATCCTGCTTTTGTTGGTCTTGTTCTTTTTTTTCATACTTGGGCATACGCACCAAAAACAAAGACATCGCCAACGACTGACTTAAGCGATTGATTTTTTTCTTTTTACCTAAAACTATCTCAACTACGACCAAGAGAGTAAGCACAAAGATTATAATGATTGATAAAATAAGCCACATACAATAAAATTCTAAATCCGAAATCCGAAATTCTAAACAAACTCAAAATTCTAAACTCAAAATTCAAAACGGTTTAGGATTTAGGATTTATCTTACACTTGGTGCTTTAAGGGTGGAGTTTTTTCTCCACTAATTTGTCGTGAAATAAATCCAGCAAACAGGCATCCTCGGTTTTTTTTGCCACCTCAATGGCAAAATTAATGCCCTTGGTTTGCGCCAAGCTAAGCAGGTGTTCAATTTTACGGCCCTCAAACTTTATGTCGCGTAATTTTTCGGCTTCTTTAAAAACATCGGCTTTTTCATCGTCTTTAACGGGAAGGACCGGGGCGGTTCTGACTGGCGTTTGTTCTAAATTTTTTTCAGGCAGTTTTTCTGCTTCGCCGGCCTCCACCGCAAATTCTCCCCTTTCAACCGAAGGGGCTTCTTGTTTAAAGCTCAATGGTTCTTTGGGCGAGACCGAATTTTCTTGCGACTCGTTTTCCTTGATTATTTGTGAATCTTGCGGCATAAATATATTGAGATTCTCAATTTTTAAACTTTAAACCTTAATATGGTTCAACCTTTTTTCTAAAAACACAACCCTTTTTTCTAATGCTTCAAAATCGTCAACATTAACCTCGTGTCGCAATTCTTTTTTGATGATTTCAATGTCATTTTCTATCACGGTTATTTTTATTTTTATCATTTCAATATCTTCGGTGTTCTTGGCTACCATTTCCTCAATTACTGTTAACCTTCGCTCAATGCTACTTACCGACTCAGCAACTAATTGAATCTGCGATTTAAAATCTTCGGCTACCACGGCTAAATACCTCTTAAAATCATCTGTTGAACTGCTTATTTCTTTTCTAATTTCCACGGCCATGCCATCCATATCTTTTCTAATGCCAGCCGCCACTCCGCCCATTTCTTTTCTAATTTCCACGGCCATAGTGTCCATATCCTTTCTAATACTACCCGCTACGTCGCCCATTTCTTTTCTGATGCCGACTGCCACTCCGCCCATTTCTTTTCTGATTTCCACGGCCATGCTGTCTATGTCTTTCTTTATCTCTGATTTCAGTTCTTTTTTTTGCAGCTGCAAACTTTCCTTTAAAATTGTTTTTAATTTTTTCTCGTTTATTTCCATGTTTTTGCTTGATTATAATCAAATTCTTTTATTGTATCAAATATCAACCCTTGAAGCAAATAGTCAATTCTGCTAAAGTTGAAATGAGTGACTCTATTTGAAAAATTTTGTTTAGGGTCTAAGGCCTTGTCATCTAGCGGTTTAGGATATATGGTTCTCAGCCATGTCACACGGGTTCGAATCCCGTCAAGGCCACACAAAAAAACAGGCGATAAATCGCCTGTTTATTTTTTTGGTCCCCCTTCAAAAGGCCATTCGCCTTTTAACTGCAAGGGCTTGCTGGAGGTCTTGCCTTTCTTTGCTTCAAACTCTTTACCGCATTTTTTACATTGGCAATGAAAAAATCCTCCGCCTATCCAAAAAATTTCAAAATATCCCCCGCAATCCGGGCACTTAATCCTCACTCCAATCCGCCTCCTTTAATTTTTAATATGCTGTTATAACAAAAAATCCCCTCCGGGCTGGAAAAGGTTTTTTTGTTATTTGTTATTTGTTATTTGTTATTTGTTAGTGAAACTCAAACCTCCCAACCCGCAAGGATTTGATAATAATGCTAATAATAATCTGGAATGAGAGAATTTTTAACATATTGGAAATTATACTATTTAGCCAAAAAATTTTCAATATAGCCGATAAACTTCTGAAAATCATCTAAATCATTTTGCAAAGTATT
>CAYVXQ010000024.1:0-9811 GCA_964454625.1 uncultured Candidatus Saccharibacteria bacterium | reverse complement strand
TCCGCCAAAAAAAAGGAGGTGGATTTAAAAAAATCTACCTCCTTTATCCCCTGAAAAGTTGCGTTTCGTAATTCAAAAAAATATAACTTATTCATCAAGATAAAAATATCTTGTTCGCAAAAGCCGCTCCCGCTAATCGGAGCGGCTTTTGCATTTTTAATTTTTCTACCAACTATTTACTACAAACTACTAACTGATTTTATCCCCTAAACCCCGTGCCCGCCGGGATTAAACGGCCAATCATCACGTTTTCTTTCAAGCCGTTGAGATGGTCTTCTCGACCTTCCAAAGCGGACTTAATTAAAATGCGAGATGTCTCTTGGAAGGAAGCGGCTGACAAAAAACTATCCGAGGTTAAAGCAACCCGGGAAATGCCTAAAATAATTCGGCGACTCTTGGCGGGTTTTTTTTTGTTCTTAAGTAAGGCATTTTGAACTTCGTCAAATTCAACTAAAGAAACAATTTGACCAATCACCCAGGGTCCGTCGCCCGGGTCAACAATCCTCAAGCGGGAAAACATTTGCTTAACCACAATCTCAATGTGTTTGTCGTGAATGTTAATGCCTTCTGAAGTATAAATCCTTTGAATTTCGCGCAAAATATATCTCTGAGTGGCTAAAAGACCGGTGGTTTTAAATAATTTCTTTAAGTCCAAACTGCCCTGACATAAGGCCTGACCCGGCTCAACTACATCGCCTTTTTTCACATAGACATCGGTCTCTAAGGGAATGCGGTATTCTATCACATCGCCATCTTTGCTTTTCTTTTTGCTTGTCTGGTTGTCTTTTTTGCCAATAACCTCAATCTTAATAATGCCTTTTTCCAAATCAACCTCGGTTACTTTGCCTTTATTTAAAGTTAAAGTGCCCTCGCCTTTGGGAATTCTTGCCTCAAAAATCTCTTCAATTCGCGGCAGACCTCGAGTAATATCGCTGGCGCTTGATACGCCGCCGGTATGAAAAGTTCTCATGGTTAATTGTGTGCCGGGCTCGCCGATTGACTGCGCGGCCACAATGCCTACGGCCTCGCCCAATCTAACCAAAGTATTACGACCCATATCCCAGCCGTAGCACATCTGACAAACCCGACGGCTATTTTTGCAAGTTAAGGGAGAGCGAACTTTTATTTTTTCAATTTTTAGCTCATCAATCATATTGGCTACCTGCCAATTGATAATCTCTCCCCTCTTAACAATAACCTGCTTGGTCTCAGAATTTTTTACATTTTCTAAAACTACCCGGCCGACTATCTTAAAACGAAAATCCTGACCAATGTCGCTGGCTTCTTTTCTTAAAACCTCCAAGCCGTCTTGGCTATGACAATCTTTGTCAGCAATAATCATTTCGTGCACCACATCAACAAGCCGACGAGTAAGGTAGCCCGAAGCGGAAGTTCTCAGAGCCGTGTCAGAAGTGCCTTTTCTGGCGCCATGAGTAGAAATAAAATATTCCAAAATGCCAAAACCCTCTTTAAAAGAATGTTTTATCGGCATTTCAATAATACGCCCTGAAGGCGAAGTTACCAAGCCCTTCATGCCAGCCATTTGCACGGGCTGGGCCCAAGAGCCCCTAGCCCCCGAATTAATCATAGTGAACACCGGGCCGTCTTTAGGCAAGGTATCGGGAATCATTTTTTCAATTTTTGCCTTGACTTCTTGCCAAATTCCAATCAGCTTGGACCCTTTTTCCTGCCGCGACAAAAATCCCTTTTTATAATTCTGCTCAATTTTCGCCACTTCTGCTTCAGCTGCTTTCATTAAATCCTTTTTAGCCGCCGGAACTATCAAATCGTCCATACCCCAGCTCACGCCTGACTGGGTGGCGTATTCAAAGCCAATATCCTTAATTTTATCCAAAGTGCGCTGGGTTTCTTCTAAAGAATAACTTTCAACAATGCGGCTCAAAATTTTAGAAATCTTTTTGGAAGTGGCTTGTTCGTTAAAAAAAGGAAAGTTGGCCGGCAATGCCTGATTAAAAATCAAACGGCCGCAGGTTGTTTCTAAAAGCTTTTGCTCCTTGGATTTATCGTCTGTCCAACGAACTTTTATTAAAGACCTCAAGTCCAAAGAGCCCATCTGATGAACAAGAATAGCCTCCTGGGGAGAGCTAAAGGCCATGCCCTCGCCCAAGCCGCTTTCTTGAACGCCGGTCAAATAATAACAACCCAAAATCATATCTTTAGCCGGGGTTACGATAGGCAAACCATCGGCCGGTTTCAAAATATTTTTCGCCGACCACATCAAATCAACCGCCTCTTTCTGGGCATCTTCAGATAAAGGAACATGCACAGCCATTTGGTCGCCGTCAAAGTCCGCGTTAAAAGCGGCACAAACCATTGGATGCAATTTAATGGCCTCGCCCTCAATCAACTTTGGCTCAAAGGCCTGAATGCCCAAACGATGCAAGGTTGGCGCCCTGTTAAGCAGGACCAATTTTCCTTCAACCACTTCTTCTAAACAAGCCCAAACATCATCCAGCCCCTCTTCTATTAAACGAGTGGCGCCTCGGATATTATAAACCAGGCCTTTTTCTAAAAGTTTCTTAATCACAAAAGGACGAAAAAGCTCTAAAGCCATTATTTTCGGAATACCGCATTGAAATAACTGAAATTCCGAACCAGGGACTATGACCGAACGACCAGAATAATCAACCCTTTTGCCTAAAAGATTTTTTCTGAATCTGCCCTGTTTGCCACCTAAAATATCAGCCAGTGATTTAAGCACTCTTTTGCCGCCAGTAGTGGCCGCTGTAACCATTTGACTCTTTCTCATTTTATTGTCCAACAAAGCATCAACCGCCTCTTGCAGCATCCGTTTTTCGTTTCTAATAATCACATCCGGAGCGGAAATTTCCAAAAGATATTTCAAGCGATTATTGCGATTAATCACCCGGCGATAAAGGTCGTTGAGGTCAGACGAGGCGTATCTTCCTCCGTCTAACTGCACCATCGGCCGTAAATCCGGCGGCAAAACCGGTAAAACACTCATAATCATCCATTCGGGGCGCAGCCCGGCTTTTTGCATACCCTCAAACAAACGCAAAGCCATTAAGGTTTTCTTTCGTTGAGTGCCGGTTTTTCCTTCGGCTCTTTCCCGCAAAACCGTAATTTCTTTTTTAAAATCAATTTTTTCAAAAATAGTTCTAATGGTCTCAGCCCCGGTGCCTGCTTCAAAAATTTCGCCGTAACGAGCGATAAATTCGCGGTACTGAGCCTCTGAAAGAATAGACAACGGCTCTAAAGATAAAATTTCTTGTTTGCGAATTAGATAATTATTCTTGAGATTTTCCAGCTCCAAGTTAGATGTTTTTGTTTGCTTGGCAGTTTGTTTTTTAAAACCTTGACTCTTCTTTTTAAATTCTTCGTCAAGCTCGCCGAGCAAACGGGCTTTACCCTGCTGGTCAACTCTAATAATAATGTAAGCTGCAAAATAAATCACTTTTTCCAGTGTCTGCGAAGGCAGGCCTAAAATCATGCCGATTCGCGAAGGGACTCCTCTTAAAAACCAAATATGAGAAACCGGCACAGCCAAAGTAATATGGCCCATGCGCTCGCGCCGAACCGCGCTTTTTATAACTTCCACGCCGCATCTGTCGCAAGTAGTGCCTTTAAAACGCACGCCCTTGTATTTACTGCAATAACATTCAAAATCCTTAGTTGGGCCAAAAATCTTTTCACAGAAAAGACCGTCCTTTTCTGGCCGTTGAGTGCGATAGTTAATGGTCTCGGGCTTTTTTACCTCGCCATGCGACCAAGCCAAAATCTCCTCGGGCGAAGCGACTTTTATTCTAATAGCTTGTAAATCAGCGGCTCGCATAAATTTAGTTAGTAGTTAGTAGTTGGTAGTTTGTAGTTTACCGCTCAATTTCATTGAGCGAGCCTCGCCCCTTTGGGGCGGGTAGTTTACCATCACTCTACTTCTTCTTCAGTGGCAATGGGCAGCCGATTTTCCAGCGCCTCTGTTTCCTCGTCTCTTATAAGGCCTTTTACTTCAACATTAAGACCTAATGATTTTAACTCGGCCACTAATAAATTAAACGAGGCGGGTATGTTCGGCTTTTTTACCGGCAAGCCCTTCAGAATTGACTCATAGGCCGCGGCCCGACCAGCAACATCATCTGATTTAATGGTTAAAATCTCCTGCAAGATATGAGCCGCGCCGTAGGCCTCCAATGCCCAAACCTCCATTTCGCCAAATCGTTGGCCGCCAAACTGCGCCTTGCCGCCCAATGGCTGTTGGGTAATCAAAGAATAAGGACCAATAGAGCGCATATGAATCTTGTCTTCCACCATATGAATCAGCTTCATCATATACATATATCCCACAGTCACTTTCTTGGGAAAAGGCAGGCAGGTTTGGCCGTCATAAAGAGTAACCTGACCGGATTCAGGCAAGCCCGCCTTTTTTAACTCCTCTTTTATGTCTTCTTCTTTTGCACCTAAAAGCGAGGGTGTTGTCGCTAAATATCCAAGTTTCTTGGCGGCCCAACCCAAATGGGTTTCCAAAATCTGACCGATATTCATACGAGAGACCACGCCCAAAGGATTCAAAACAATATCCACAGTAGTGCCATCTTCCAGAAAAGGCATTTCTTCTTCGGGTAAAATCATAGAAACAACCCCTTTATTGCCATGCCGACCAGCCAATTTGTCGCCCACCTTAACGCGGCGCCATTGAGCCACCTCTACCCGAATCCTTTTTAAAACACCCGGCTCAAGACGGTCTCCTTTTTCCCGCGAAAAAACTTTTACATTAATTACTCGGCCATATTTACCATGCTCCATCCTCAAGGAAGTATCTTTAACATCTTTAGCTTTTTCGCCAAAAATCGCTTTTAGCAACCGCTCTTCCGCGGTTAAGGCCTTCTCACCTTTGGGTGAAATTTTGCCTACCAAAATGTCGTTGGGGCCAACTTCAGCGCCAATCCGCACCACGCCTTCTTCATCCAAATCCTTAAGCTTTTCCTCTGAAACATTGGGAATATCACAGGTAGTCATTTCCGGACCCAACTTGGTTTCCCTAACATCGCAAGCAAAATCCTCAATATGCACTGAAGAAAAAGCATCTTCTCTTATTAAACGTTGAGAAACAACAATTGAGTCCTCGTAATTGCCGCCCCGGAAAGGCAGAAAGGCCACAAAAATATTCCGTCCTAAAGCCAGCCGTCCTTGGTCAATAGCCGTTCCATCGGTTAAAATATCGCCTTTTTTAACTTGAGCGCCTTTTTTAACCACTGGTTTTTGATGAGTGACAGTATATTGATTGCGACGTTTAAAATTATGAAGATTAAAAGACAAAATTTTATTGTCTTTTGTTTTTAATTTAATTTCGCTCGCATCAACCTCTTTAATCTCGCCGTCAGCCGGGGCTAAAATTACCTCGCCGGAATCATAAGCCACTTTTTCTTCCATACCCGTGCCAACCAAAGGCGCCTCGGGCTTGAGAAGCGGCACTGCTTGACGTTGCATATTAGAACCCATCAAAGCCCTGTTGGCATCATCGTTTTGCAAAAAAGGAATCAGCGAAGTAGCCACGCTCAAGGGCTGGTTTGGTGAAATATCCATAAAATCAATCTTCTTTTTTGACATCACCACCGGGTCGCCTCTTCTTCTGGACTCAACCTCTACGTCTATGATATTGCCCTTATCGTCAACCTCAATATCGCTGTTGGCAATAAAATGATGTTCTTCTTGAGGCGCGGTTAGATAACGAATTCGCTCGCTCACCCGGCCTTGCTTAATTTCAAAATAAGGGGTCTGTAAAAAACCAAAACTATTAACCGAAGCAAAAGTGGCTAAATGATTAATTAAACCCACATTTTGACCTTCAGGCGTTTGAATTGGGCATATTCTGCCATAGTGCGACGGCTGAACATCTCTCACTTCAAAGCCAGCTCTTTCTCTGGTTAAGCCGCCCGGACCGGTTGCCGTTAAACGTCTCTTGTGCTCCAACTCAGCTAAAGGATTTTCCGCATCCATAAATTGCGAAAATTGCGAAGCAGCGAAAAATTCATGAACAACCGCCATTACCGGCCGCGAGTTAATCAATTGAGACGGGGTTAAGGTGGCGGCGTCTAAAGTTGACATTCTGTCTTTGATAATTCTTTCCATGCGCATTAAACCCACCCGCACCCTGGCCACACACAGTTCCGAAAAATTCTTAATCCGCCGGTTGCCTAAATGGTCAATCTGGTCAGGATGGCTATCCGGGTTGTTATTCAGCCGAATAATCTCTTTAATGGTTTCTAAAATATCCGCCTGATTTAGCACCCGGTCATCTTTATTGATTTCTGTTTTATTTTCCGGGTTGAGTTGAGGCAGCCGCTCCCAAATTTTCCAACGGCCCACCTTGCTTAAATCATAACGTTGAAAATTGCAAAACATGTTCCAAACCAATTCCCGAGCCGCGTCAGGAGTTACCAAATCGCCCGGCCGCAATTTGTGATAAATTTCCACAACCGCCTCATTGGCATTTTTAGAAGGGTCGCGAGACAAGGTTTTTTCCAAATACCTAATCTCGCCCTTATCAATGTCTTGAAATTGACTCTTAATATCTTTGCTGTCTTCTAATCCAAAAACCCTTAATAAGGTGGTTGCGGCCGCCTTTCTTTGGCGATTAACTTTAACGCCCAAAAAACCCGAAGTGTCAGTGGAAAATTCCAGCCAAGCGCCCCGCGACGGAATCATCTTGGCGCCAAAATAACGTTTGCCTTTAAAATTCTTCAATGTAAAAAAAACGCCTGAAGAACGAATTAACTGCGGAATAACCACCCTTTCCACGCCATTAATAATAAAAACCCCGTTATCCATCATCAACGGGAAATCAACCAAAAAAACCTCTTGCTCCTTAATTTCTTTTGTTTTAAGGTTTTTTAAAGCGAACTTAATTCGTAAAGGAGCAGTGTAAGAGTCCTCTTCTTCCTTTGCCTTATAGCCATCTTGGTATTTTGGCTTGCCTAAATAAAAATCCACAAAATTTAACTCAAACTGCTTGCCAGTATAATCACGTACCGGAAACATTTCTTGGAAAAGCTCTCTTATATCCCTTTCCCAAAGTTGTCCCCAGCCGTCTTTTTGCAACTGCAACAAATAAGGCAAGGGAAAAGAAAGCCGCGACTTGGAAAAATCTTTCACTTTCATGGTTTTGACTAAAAGAAAAAATTTCGGGCCGCTCAACTTAATATAATAAAAATCCCCTCCCCCTTAAGAAGGGTTTAAAAAAAATTATTCCTTTAACGAGATTGTCGTTTAAAAAAAGTAAACAAAATAAAAGTTTGCTAAAAATAACGTTTATTAAAAACAGTTTTCATTATAATCATTCAAGAAAAAAAGTCAAGTTTTTGCCTTGACAGTTTTTGCACTTGACGGGCACATACCTCCCGTAATTAAGCGAAAAATTTAAAAAACTTTAAAGAAACAAGACACTCTTTATTAACCAGGGGCCTTAAAATTCCAATCCCCTTAAATTGGCTTGCCTTATCTAAAATCATGTTTATAACTAAATAACTAAGCCAAATCCCTAATGCAAAGAATCCTCGCTCAAGAAGAACCGTGGGAATCAAAGAAAGCCAAACCTCGGGGCTCAGGCCAAAAGTATAAAGGAAAATAACCGAGCCAATGGCATGGCTGGTAAAAGTGGCGCCCAAACCATTTAAGAATAATCTTTGCTTTCCCAATGTAGCAACCAAAGGAATCAGCCAGAGCATAGGATAAAGCCAGGCCTGCCGGCCAATGGGATGCGCTAAAAATAAAACAATACATAAAGGAAAAATAAAAGCCATCTTTCTGGTTTTTGTTCCAAAATAAACCGCAGCTAAAACCATTGGCAGAAAACGAATTATAGTCAATAAATCCAATGACTGACGGCTGATGATTACGGCAGCCAGACGCACGATTAAAGCAGATAAAGCACCCCAAAGCGGCCCCAAAAACGCACCGCCAAGAGGAACTATAAATTCAAACAAAGTAAAACTCTGTTTTGAGCCGATAATCCGAGAAACAGGAATCTGAAAAGTAGCCAGGCCTAAAACAACGAAAATTATTAAAAACAAAATTTTGCGATTGAGCATAAAAACTTTGATATTGGACATTTGGATTTTGACATTTTATTTGGCATTAGCCGTTAGGATTTAGACATTTAATTTTAGTTTTGGCAAATCTTTGCCAAAACTAAAATTAAATAAGTTTATCCTTGCAAAAAAGCTTTGTCAACAACAAATAATCAACCCCGCCGCTCCAGGCCGGCCAAAATGCCCAGACCAATGTAGAAAGCCAACAGTTGGTTGCCGCCGTAAGAAACCATGGGCAAGGGAATGCCCACCACCGGCAAAAGCCCCAAACACATTCCAATGTTGATGGCGCTCTGAGTTAAGAACAAAAATGCCAAGCCCGAAGCAAAAAGCCGCGTGAAATTATTAGCACAAACAAAAGCAATCTGAACCACCCGCCAGAAAAGGAAAAACAAAAGAGCAAAAAGAAATAAAGTGCCTAAAAACCCGGTTTCTTCAGCCCAAGCAGAAAAAATAAAATCGGTTTTTGGCTCGGTTAAAAAACCGTATTGGGTTTGCGGGCCCTTGCCCAGACCCTTGCCAAAAAGCCCGGCTGAACCAATGGCAATCCGCGACTGATTAACGCTCCAAGAAATACCCTTTTGGTCAATTTGCGGATTTAAAAAACTTAAAATCCTTTGTTTTTGATAATCATGGAGAAAAAATTGCCAGGCCAAGGCGGCTAAAACCGCAAAGACCAATAGAACAATCAAAAACTTGCGCAAACGCAAACCGGAAAAGAAGATAATGCCAAGCCAAATGGCGATAAAGCAAACTGATGACCCCAAATCGGGCTGGATGAAAACCAACAAGAAAGGAGGCAGCATATAAAATGAAGAGAAAAAAACAGTATGCCACCTTTGCAATTCAATGTGCCGGCCAGAGAAATATTTAGACAAAACAATAATCAACGACAAAGCGGCCAAGGGCTCGGGGTCAAAAGCCACCGGGCCCAATTTATACCAGCCCCGAATACCTCTTGTTAAGGGAGCTAAAAACAACAACCCCACCAGAGAAAGCAGCAATAAGAAATAAAAACCAAAAACCAAATAAGAATTGCTTTTCAAAAATCGCAAATCCAAACGCGAAAGAATAACAAAAAGCGCCAAAGCCAAAGCAAAATAAATCAATTGCTTTTTAAAATCAAAAAAACTGCCCCGCGAAATGGAAGCGCTGTAAATAGAACTAAGTCCGATAATTGTTAAAAAAAAAGCCGGCAAGAACAGCGGCCAGTCAAAATACTTAAAAATTTTCATAGCCAAAAACTTCGCATTATCAAATAGAAAAACTCAGTCAATTATCTCTCAAATAGTTTTTTAACCATATCTGCCAATTCCTGGGGCGTGTAGTCGGTTTTTAAAATGAATTTTTCCGCTCTAAGAGCCGCACTACGTTTTTCCAGTTCATTGTCAGAATAATTGGTCAAAACAAAACACGGAATATCTTTTGTTTGAGGGTGTTTCCTTGACTCTTCCAAGATTTCAATGCCATTCAAATCAGGCAGAATTAAATCTAAGAGTATCAAATCAGGACTTTCTTTCTGTCCTTCGTAAATTGCTTGCAATCTTTCTTTGGCTTGGGTTCCATATTTTATAACTTCAACCTCAAAGCCATTTTTCTCAAGCACTGAACTGTAAATTTCTGACAATTGCGGCTCGTCCTCAATTAACAGAATCTTACGCACCATATTTATTTTTTTTTAAGATTTTGACCTTTTGCCATTATTATTATTACTTTAACCTCTGCTAAAATAGTTGTCAAGGAGT
>CAYVXQ010000023.1:0-10661 GCA_964454625.1 uncultured Candidatus Saccharibacteria bacterium | reverse complement strand
TTCCTAATTCCTAATTCCTAATTCTTTATGTTAGAGGTTTGTCCCAAGCGCAATATTTTTTTACTTTTTATTGATTGGCATTTTCACCGAGCCGCTTTAGGCATTATCAAGGCCTGGGGTAATTTTTTGTCTTTCAATCTACGTTATTTTTCCATCAGCGGACTCTGCCGCACGCTTTTTTCGCATTGGCGCAAGATAAGCGACTCTTATGGAAAGGGTTTTGATTTCCAGCGGTTTATCAATGCGTTTTTGGGCAACTTGATTTCGCGGTTTTTGGGCGCCTTGGTTCGTTTATTTCTTATTATTGTCGGGCTGGCAGTTGAAGTTTTTATTTTTACTTTTGGGCTGACGATTGTTTTGTTTTGGGTTTTATTGCCAATATGGTTAGCGCTTGGCTTATTAGCCGGCATCGGGCTTTTGATATAAAAAGCACAAAACACAGAGCACAAAGACCAAACAAAACACAATCTCCAAAACACAAAACACAAACGGATTTAATTAGTTTGTGTTTTGAACATTGTGTTTTGTAATTTGTGCTTTATTGTTTCGGATTTAATTATTATATGGACTTTAATCTAAAAAATACTGCTATCTATCAGGCGGTCAGATTGAGCCGAAATTTTGTTTTTCAGACGGCCAAGCCATTGATGATTCTGTTTTTTGTTTTAGCGGCGATTTGTCTCGGCTTGATTTCTTACGCGGTTTGGCAGCAGCAACAATCACAATATAACTGGGACAAAACATTGGCCGCCGGCATTTTGTTTTTGGCGGCTGGCATTGTCTTTGGCCATCTTAAAACATTTTTAAACACTTGTTTGAAAAAACCCAAGCTTTCTTTTTCCTTGGCTGATTTTCTGAAGGAGGCGGTTTCCTCAACAGCTCCGCCAGAGGTTTTGACGACAGACAAGTCGCTGTCTTTAACAGATGTTCAGGATTTTAATTTAGCTGGTTTTTTGGATTTTGAAAGCGCCCAGATTTTTTTAAGAGCTTTTGATTATGCTAAAAAAGCCGGTATGACCGAGCCGACAGCCGACTTATTGCTTTATTGTTTATTGACCTCTAATAATCCAAAAATCAATTTTGTCTTTGGGCGAAGCGGTCTGGATTTCTCCGGCTTAATCAAAGGTTTGAAGGATAAGTTTTTTGATATCAAACAAAAGCCGGTTAAACCAAGCGGTAATTTTCAAAGTGTTTTATTGCCTTCAGCCAACGCGGCGCAAAATGGCCAAAGAGCCACTATTAGCCCCGGCGACTTGCTTGTGGGTTTGGCTTATGTTAACGAGGGCTTTGAGAAATTTTTAACTGAAAACGATTTCACAAAAGGAGACATCGCCAATCTGCTAAATTGGTTTTCAGGTCGGCAGGAGTTGTCTGATTTTAGAAAACGTTTTTGGGAAAAAGAAAACCTGCTCAAAAGGGGTTCTCTTGGCCGTGATTTTGCATCTGGTTATACGATTATGTTGGACAGGTATGCTCGGGACATTCGTCAAGTGATTAAAAAGACAGGTGAACAAGAAATCATCGGCCATAAAAAAGAGATTGAGCAAACCGAACGAATTTTAGAACGGCAGGAGTTGAATAATGTTTTATTGGTGGGCGAGCCCAAGGTGGGTAGCGAGTTGGTTGTGCGGGCTGTGGCCCAGAAGGCGTTTTTTGGCAAAAGCGCGGCCGCGATTAATTATAAGCGATTTTTAGAGTTTGACTTAACTGCTTTAGTGGCTGGTTTAGGCAGCCAAGAAGAAGTGGTTGCGACGTTAGAGACCTGCTTTTCTGAAGTGGCTAATGCAGGCAATATCATCTTGGTGGTCAACTATTTTGAGAACTTCGTCCAAGAGCAAGCCAAACCCGGGGCCATTAATATCACCGGCATTTTAAGCCGCTTTTTGTCGTTTTCTTCTTTTCAAATAATAGCTGCCGCGAGTTATGGCGGTTTGCATCGCATTATTGAAAAAAATTCTCTTTTACTTAATCTTTTTGAAAAAGTGGAGGTGGCAGAGATATCGGCGCCCGAAGCATTGGTTTCTTTGGAAAATGCGGTGCCGTTTTTTGAAAAAAAGCATAAACGTTTTATTGGTTATAAGGCCTTGCGAGAGATTATTAAATTGAGTAGCCGCTACTTAGGCCAACTGCCTTTTCCTGAAAAGGCCTTGCGGCTTTTAGACGAGGCCATGGTGTTTTTAAGCAGACATACCAAAGATAAAACTTTGCTTCCCGTTCATGTGCAGCGAATTGTTTCAGAAAAAACGCAAATTCCGGTGGGCGAAGCCGAAGCCCAAGAGAAACAAAAACTATTAAATTTGGAAGAGTTAATCCATCAACGTTTGATAAATCAGGAAGAAGCCGTAGAAGAATTGGCTTCCGCTTTACGGAGAGCCCGAGCCGAAGTCAACATTAAAGCCGGGCCAATTGGTTCCTTTTTATTTTTGGGTCCGACCGGTGTTGGCAAAACCGAAACAGCAAAGGCATTGGCGGCCATTTATTTCAGCTCAGAAGAACGGATGATTCGTTTGGATATGTCGGAATTTCAGAACATTGAGGATGTTAAAAGGTTTATCGGCTCGGAAACAGAGCCCGGGCTTTTAACCACCCCGGTTAAAGACAGGCCGTTTTCTTTGGTCTTATTAGACGAATTGGAAAAAGCTCATGCCAATGTCTTAAATTTGTTTTTACAGGTATTGGACGAAGGTTGGCTTACCGATGGCTTGGGCCGGAGGATTGATTTTAAAAACACCATTATTATTGCCACCAGCAATGCTGGCGCTGAAATGATTCGCCAGACGATTCAAGAAGGCAAAAACGAGCAGACATTGAAAAAGGAATTACTGGAATATGTTTTAAAACAAGGGATTTTTCGGCCAGAATTTATCAATCGTTTTGACGCGCTGGTTGTTTTTAAGCCCTTAACCAAAGAGAACTTGCTGGATATTGCCAAGTTGCAGTTGACCAAGTTAGCCAAGGGTCTGGCTGACAAAGGAATTAAGTTTGAATTTACCAGGGATTTAAGAGAGAAGATTGTTGAACTTTCTTACAGTCCGCAGTTTGGCGCACGGGAAATGAAAAGAGTGTTGCAAGATAAGCTTGAAAATGTTTTGGCTAAGGCAATTTTAAGCGGCCAGTTGAAACGGGGCAGCAAGGTAGAAGTGAACCCGATTGATTTTCAACTCATTATCAGGTAATAATGGGAACAGTCCCGGGACAGTTCTCAAACTTACCTATATCAATATGATAAAAATTTCTAAAGTTGTTTTTATTGTTGCGGCCGTGGCAGTCGGCACTGTTTTTTTATGTTTAACCAGCGGATTATGGAACCCTGCTTGGAATCCTTTTAAACAAGTTGGCGGCGACTTATTTATTGAGGCGTTAGATAAAACGTTGCAAGCCAAAACATTTAATTTACTCGGACTCTTGGAGGTTGAGGCCGAAACCAGAGCCGATGCTTTGGCTGGGAACGATAATCAAACCAAGAATTTTACGATTGTTTTGGAAGCGCAAGAGCAAATTGACAAAACAGATATTGAAAACATTAAGGCAAATGCCCAGATTGATTTAGGCATGGAGACCGAAGGTATGATTATTTCGGGCAATCTTGAGGCCCGTTGCCTTGGCGACAACCTTTACTTCAAGCTTATTTCCCTGCCGTCTTTTTTACCTTTGCCGGTTGAGATGGAGCAGATTAAGGGCAAATGGATAAAATTGAATGTTATGGCTCTGCGGGACAAGTTAGCCGCGGCTGGTTTTAATTTACCGTCAGATGGCGCTCAAGGTTTTCAAGATAATTTAAAAGAACTTAAAGAAATTATTGCGGGCAGGAAGTTTTTTGAAATTAAAAGGAATTTTGCCAGAGAAAAGATATCAAATGTTTCAGTTGAACACTATTCAGTGGAATTGAACAAGAGAGCGGTGAAAGATTTTATTCCTGCTTATCTCAGTTTACTTGAAAAACAAATTCCTCAAGACCAAGAACAAGGCATTAAACAGCAGTTGGCTGAACTTAAGGATAATTTTGACAATAACTTTGAGCGGTATTGGGCCGGCCTAAACAACTTGCTCTATTTTGACATTTGGCTGGAGCAGGGGAGAGGCCGTTTGGTTAAGTTAAAATGGGAGAAGGAAATTGACCCGGTTAAAATTAACGCTAACTGGAAAGAACTTAAGAAAATAAAATTGCGGCTTGAATTGGGCCTGTCTCAATTCAACGAGAAGTTTGAGTTTTCCGAGCCAACTGAATTTAAAACAGCTGATGAAGCATTCGGAGATTTGTTCGGGCAAATGATCCCAGCTACATCAACCACTTCCACCCTGCCTTAGCCAAAAATTCAATGAATAAGCGAAGGGCAACCCTTCAACATTTTAGGGAAGGGCTGCCCTTCACTTTATTTGTCTTTAATTTGCATGATAGCTCAAATCAGGAGGATTCTAAAACGGCCTAAAGTCAAAATACTGGCTAAGTTTTTTTTGTTTTTCTTTCTGTTATTTATTTTATTTTTAAACTATAAATATCTTATTAAAATAGTCAGTTATTTTAATTACAGGGTCTTGTCGGTAAAAATTGTCTTAAAGCCGCACATCCCTTCTTTTTTGTTGGAATTTCAGAATGTTGAAAAGAATCAAACCAAAGAAATAAGGGGCTATTTATTCATTCCTAAGATTCAAATTAAAGCCCCAATAATTTTTCCTGTCAATAATACAAACACCAGCCCTTTGTATTTAAAAAAGTATCTTGACAAGGGAGTTTTATTTTATCCCGGTTCGGTTTTGCCCGGGCAAAGCGGTCAGACCGTTATTTTAGGCCATTCAGCCCCGGCTAACTGGCCCAAAATAAACTACGATACGGTTTTCAGCAACTTAAACAATCTGGCTGAGGGCGACGAGGCGCGGTTAGGGTTTAACAATGACATTTTTGTTTATAAAGTGGTTAAAAAAGTTTTTTTAAAGCCAGGTGATGAAATTCCGGATTTGCCCTTGACAAATGATGAAAATGTGCTAATATTAATTAGTTGCTGGCCGCCGGGCAAGAACTATAAAAGAATTGCCGTGGCCGCTGTTTTAAAATTCTAAATCCTAAACCCTAAGCTCTAAACAAGCTCAAAATCCAAAATTCAAAAAAAAGAAATAAAGAAAAAAGTTTTGAATTTTGGGCTTTGAATTTTGGATTTGTTTAGGATTTCGGATTTAGAGTTTTAAAATCTTGGCAAGAAGGTTGCCAAGATTTAGCTAATAATATGTCAAAAAAAATTATTTTTTCAATTATTTTCATTGGAATTTTGAGTTGGGGGATAAGCCCTGCTTTTGCTGCTAATATAGCCACAGTAGTTACTGGCGTGGCTGATAATATTGACTTGCGAGCTGGTAATTTACACGGCTCAGTGGTCAATGATGGCGGCTCTTCTGCTATTACGGGTTGGTTTGAGTTTGGCGAAGACGCTAATTACGGCTCAAAAACCGAGACCATAAAAAGAACCGGGAATGGCGATTTTACAGTAAGAGCCACTGGTTTAAAGCCCTGCACTGTTTATCATTACAGGGCAGTGGCGCAAAATAGCGCTGGCATTGCTTATGGTATTGATAAGATGTTCACCACCCAGTGCGCTAGATTTGAACTTAAGTACGACGTGCAAAACCTTACTTTGCGCGATACTATTTGGTATTCGCAGTTAAGGGTTCAATCAGGCGATTTTTTAAAATTTCGCCTTACCATTAATTCAACTGGCGATGTGGTTTTGCAGGATATTACAGTTAACGTTAAACTGCCGGCTAACATTTTTTATAAAGGCAATTTAATTGTTAAAGATATAGCTTATGCCGGCGATATTACCCGTGGCTCAATAAATGTTGGCAATCTTTTGCCCGGTGATTCAAAAATTATTACTTTTGAAGCAGAGGTTGGGCCATCAGAAAATTTTTATCTTGGGGAAAATGTTTTAGCGAGCCAGGCATCAGCTTTTTCTACTGATTTTTCCGGCCAGGCCTCTTGCAATATAGTGGTTAATGGCACAGGGGTTGTCAAGCCATCAACCGGAGGCACTGGAAACAATGGCGCGGTAAACGGCGCAACTAATGTTGCAACTGGTATTAGCGATAGTATTTTTCAATCATTATTGTTACCATTCATAGCCGCTGGTCTTTTGGTTTGGTTATTTCAGTCGCGATTATTGGGCCTGGAACAATGGGCCCAAGCGAGAAGAGAGAAAACCGAGCAATTCCGCGCCTCTAAAAAATTAAAGCAAAAGATTGATGCAGCAAAGAATGGTTTTTAATGTTGTGACTGCATAAAGAGAAAGCATTTTTTAAAATAGCAGCTAATGAGAAAAAATTTCACGGATTGAGTTGTTTTTATAGCTTGTGGATAAATTGTGGAAAAGTTTGTTGGTTTTATAACTCAAAAAAATAAAAGAAAAGCAAAAACCCCTTTAAAATCGGGGTTTTTGCTTATTTTAAAAACCGTGGATATACGGGGTTGACTTTGGGGCTTAATGGGATAATAATGGAGATGCGTGGGAAGCTGTGGATAAATATGGGGATAAGTTAATTATTCTGTGGATAACTCTTCAGAATCAGAACAATATCCCTTAGTCAATCCTCTTTAGGATATTTTTATGCTCCACGGCTTAGCACCTACCTCTCTTTGCACTTTTTTAAAATTTCTGGGGTTAAAAACATACTTGTTTTTTTTAAAAAGCAAAGCCCCGTAGTGTCCCGAGCGATGCGAGGGACCACTGCTGGGGTGGGGCAAAGAGAGGTGAGTGTTGAGCCGTAAAAAGTGCCAGGCACGTGCCTGGCACTCACAATCATGTTCATCGGAGAATATTCATACTCAATAGATGATAAAAAACGATTGGCCGTGCCGGTAAAGTTTCGCGCCTTTTTAGGTAAAAAGGCAGTGATAACGCAGGGCCTGGATAATTGCTTGTTTTTGTATCCAATGAAGAATTGGAATGTTTTGGCGAAAAAGTTAAGCAAACTGCCCTTATCGCAATTTGACGCTCGGGGATTTGCCAGGATTATGTTGGCTGGCGCTATGGAGGTAGCAATTGATGGTTTAGGCCGTATTTTAGTGCCCGATTATTTAAAAAAATACGCAGGGCTTTCTAAAAAAGTTGTCGTGGCCGGGCTTTATAATCGCATAGAAATTTGGGACGAAGCTAAATGGACCGTTTATAAAGAAAGAACCGAAAAAGAAGCAGGCGACATAGCCGAAAGGTTGAAAGAATTTGGAATATAAAATCGCTAATTTGCACGAATAGCCACGAATATCACAAACAATTATTCGTGATATTCGCGATTAAATTCGTGGTTATTCGCGAGATATGCACATTCCAGTTTTGCTAAAAGAAGTTATTGATTTATTGAGTCCTCAGTCCAATGAGAATTTTATTGACTGCACCCTTGGTTTTGCTGGTCATGCTAAAGAGATATTAGAAAGAAATCGTCCCAAAGGCAGGATATTAGGCATAGAATGGGACATAGAGAAAATCAAGAATCAAGAATTAAGAATTAAGAATCAAGAAAGGATTATAGTTGTTAATGATTCATATACGAATTTAAAAAATATTATTGAAAGGGAAAAATTTCATCCTATAAATGGTATACTGCTGGATTTAGGAATGTCATCGTGGGATTTAGAGCAATCAGGCAGGGGATTCACCTTCCAAAAAGACGAGCCGCTTATTATGAGCTACGTTTATAATAAATCCGAAATTCTAAATTCTAAATTCGAAACAAATTCAAAATTCAAAATTCAAAATTCAAAACAAGAAAACTTAACGGCAAGAGAAATCTTGAATTATTGGTCAGAGGAAGAAATAGCCAGAATTTTAAAAGAATACGGTCAAGAGCGGTTTGCCAAGAATATTGCCAGAAAGATTGTTGAAATTAGACGTCAACATTTCATTGAGACCACTTTTCAGCTTGTTGAAGTAATCAGAAAAAGTTTTCCCAGAGGTTATAAATTTGGAAAACAGCACTTTGCCACCAAAACCTTTCAAGCCCTGCGGATTGCTGTAAATGACGAATTGGGTAATTTGCGAAATGTTTTGCCTCAAGCCGTGGAGATGATAGTCAAAGGGGGCAGGTTGGTGATAATTTCATTTCATTCTTTAGAAGACCGAATCATTAAAAATTTTTTAAAAGAAGAACTGGTTAAAAATAACATTAAAATTTTAACTAAAAAGCCAGTCATTGCTTCGGCCATTGAAATAGCCAATAATCCCAGGGCCCGTTCCGCCAAACTCCGCGCCGTTTTAAAACTTTAAACTCTTAACTTTAAACTTTAAACTTAACTCTTATGTCCAAGACAATTACTTTTACCCGGACAATATTTTCTAAAATCTCCCTGCTTTTAGACGACCGCAAATCAAGAGTTATTTTCTTTATTTTATTTTGTTTGACGTTTGCTCTGGTGGCTGTTTATGTTTTACAGACCGGTGATTTAATTCAAAAGATATTTTTAAAAACGGCCTACGAGTCAAAGGTTAAAAAAGCGGTTCAAATTCAAGCCAATTCAGAAATAAACCCGAGTAGACATTTTTCTTTGGTTTTGGCTGAAGAACAACTGCTCGATTCCTCGGATTTCGTGCCGGTGGAAAGAGTAGAGTATATTCCTTTAACCGCTTCTTTAGCCGTTGTCTCTCAATTGGTTTTCAGTGATAAGTAGCCAGCTTGAAATGTTGAAATTATGAGGAATTGGAAGCTCAATTTTGTCTTTTTTTTATTTTTAGCGATTGCCGCGGCTATCATCGTTCGTTTAGCCGACTTGCAAATAAAAAATGGTTCTCTTTACGAAGCAATGGCTTCGGGTCAGCATTTATCAGTTATTGTTCCGTCCGTTAAACGAGGCGGAATTTTTTTAGAAAATACCGAGATTTGCCTGGCGCAAAACCAAACCAAGACCTTTCTTTTTATTTCCTCTAAAAAAATTTTGCCTTCAGAGTTAAATCAAATAATTGAGCCACTTTCGATTTTTTTGAGTTTAACTAAAGATGATTTGTTGGAAAAAATTCAGGAAGTAAATTTATTTAAACAAGAAGTTGCCCCTGAACAGGCGGAGAGTTTAAGAAATTATCTAAAACAACAAAATTTAACCAATGTTTGGTTGGAAGATATTTCAGCCCGTTTTTATCCTTACAATGATTTTGCCTCGCAATTACTTGGTTTTGTTAACACAGAGGGTATCGGGCAGTATGGCTTGGAAAGTTATTATAATGACGATTTGAGCGGAAGTGAAAAATTTACCGCCACAGAATATGGAGCAGAAATAAATAAACAAGGAGACGATATTTTTTTAACTATTGATTATAACTTGCAGTATTTTGCCGAAAAACTGCTTAAAGAGGCTAAAGAGCAATGGAATATTGACTCAGGACAGATTGTTGTAGAAGAGCCCTCAAGCGGCCGTATTTTTGCTTTGGCTAATTTTCCCGGTTTTAACAACAATAGATACGGCGAAGAAAAAAATTTGAATGTTTTTGTAAATAGTGTTACGCAGAAATTTTTTGAACCCGGCTCTGTTTTTAAGCCAATTGTTATGGCCGCTGGGTTGGAAGAAAAAATAATTACGCCCGAAACAAAATATATTGATGAGGGTTTTGTTAATGTTGGGGGCAAAGATATTTTTAACTTTGGCAAAAGAATTTGGGGCGAGCAAACAATGATTGATGTTTTAGAAGAGTCAATCAACACCGGAGCTGTTTTTGTGGAACAGCAATTGGGTAGTTCTGTTTTTTGGCGCTACATCAAAAGTTTTGGTTTTCTGGAGAAAACCAACATTGATTTACCCAGCGAAGCGGCTTCAGCCAACGACGGCTTAAAACATGGTTATCCTCGCGATTTTGCCACGGCCAGCTTTGGTCAGGGCATAATGATAACACCTCTTCAATTGATTAGGGCTTACGGCGCTCTGGCTAACAACGGCCAAATGATGCAGCCCTATATTGTGGAGAAGATTATTAGCGATAATGGCCGGATTACAACAACTCAGCCAAAAATCGTTAAACAGGTTGTTTCCGAGTCAACCGCCGCTAATCTTACGGCTATGTTAATAAGCGTGGTGAAAAACGGCGCCGGCCGAGCCGTTAAAATTCCCGGTTATTATATTGCCGGCAAAACCGGCACCGCTCAGGTGCCGATTAAGAATGGCGGATATTCGGACACGGAAACCATCCAGAGCTTTATTGGTTATTTTCCGGCCTTAAACCCAAAGTATCTTATCTTAATAAAACTTGACAATCCCAAGGGCGTTGATTCTTCAGGACATTCAGCCGCGGTGATTTTTCACGACTTGGCAAAATATATTATTGATTTCAAGCAGATTCCGCCCAGCCCGGACTTAGTTGAAAAAAATTTTTAATTGATTTTTTCCACAATTGCTCTTGACATTTTTTTGGAAATAAGTAGTATTATGACAATATGCAAAAGCTTGCGGCAAAACTAAACTTTCTCTTAAGCCAATTATTGTTGGCTCTTTTGGTCCTTTTGTTGCCCTTACGGGTTGGGAGGTTTGGTTTTGCTGCAATAGCAATACGCAAGTAAAGTAGATATAACAAAAAACTTGCCTAAGAAAGAACCTCCCAACCCTCGGGAGTTTTTTGTTGTATTGCGGTTCCAGTTTTGGTTGCGATATTGAATCTCCCCTGGGGACAGACCTCTTAAAAACTTTTATAAAT
>CAYVXQ010000022.1:0-10721 GCA_964454625.1 uncultured Candidatus Saccharibacteria bacterium | reverse complement strand
TTTGCTCCCAAAACATTTTTGGGGGGAGGGAAAATTTATTGCCGATATATTTTTTTACGCCCTATTTTTTATCAGCTTTGTTCATTTTAGCGGCGGAATAGAAAGTTATTTTTTTGCGCTTCCCCTTTTGCTTTTGGTTGCCGCCGCCTCCAGCGCTTATGTTCAATCTTTATTTATAGTTTTTGGAGGAATATTTTTATACTATGTCCTTGTAAGCGTTAATAGATTGTCCGAGCCCGGTTTCCCGACCGGATTATTTTTTACCAACCTTTTTTTCGCGGGCATCGCCGGTCAGCTTTGTATCTATATGGTTCAGAAACGGGTTAAAGAGTTTAAATCAGAGCAGTCAAGAACACAAGCTTTGCTCAAAAGTTTAAGTAACGGCGTGCTGATGTTTAACTTGAACCAAAAAGTGATTTTGTCCAATCCGGCAATTGAGAAAATCACCGGTTTTTCTCTGTCCGAATTTTATCTTTCGGAATTCACTAAGTTGTTTAAAGAAATTGATTTGGATAAGAAAGTGGCTGATACCCTAAAAATCGGCGATTCCTTCCATATTGAAGAAGCGAATTTTTCAGATTTTATCTACGAAGTTTTCATTATGCCGGTCCGTGATTACGAAAAAAATATTATTGGCGGAGCCATTATTCTGCATGATATTACCAACATAAAAAAAACAGAGAAAGCAATGGCCGAATTTGTTTCAGTTGCCTCCCATCAGCTGCGCACTCCAATGTCCTCCATTAACTGGTTTTCGGAAATGCTGTTAAATGAAGAAGTCGGAAAGCTTAAAGAGGAGCAAAAAAATTATATTCAGCAAATTTATGATTCCAATCGTCGGATGGTTGATTTAGTCAGCGACCTTTTAAATGTTTCTAGAATTGAAGCCGGGAAAATGAAGATTGAGCCCCGCCCCGTTCAGTTAGAAGAACTTATTGAAAACGTAATTGGCGAGCTTCAAATTATAGCAAGGTCTCATAATGTAAGTATTCGGTTTGAAAAACCTTTTGATAGGGTCTGGGGCAAACCAGTAAGATTACCCAAGATTAATATTGACCCTGTCAGGACTCGTCAGGTTATTGATAATTTAATTTCTAACGCCATCAGGTATAATAAA
Source organism: uncultured Candidatus Saccharibacteria bacterium (assembly GCA_964454625.1). GTDB lineage: Bacteria > Patescibacteriota > Minisyncoccia > Minisyncoccales > CG1-02-41-26 > CG1-02-41-26. Next base: position 9,604 of record CAYVXQ010000022.1, on the reverse strand, counting down.
AGAAAGGGCAAGGTTATTGTTTCGGTTGAAAAAAAAGACAAAGCTTTTTTATTTAGTTGCCGGGATACCGGAATGGGAATTCCCCGGGAGGAGCAAGACAAAGTTTTTACTAAATTTTTTAGAGGGGGAAACGCCGTTAAGGCCGAATCCGAGGGAACCGGACTCGGACTTTATATTGCCAAATCAATTGTGGAAAGCTCCGGCGGAAAAGTTTGGTTTGAATCCGAAGAAGGAAAAGGCAGCACTTTTTATTTCACATTGCCATTATAACTTCTTACAAATATTCACTAATTTTTCATAAATGAGACTGTTGAACAATTATTTTTCAGCGTATCGGCGTTAACTCAGCGTAGATATCAGCGTTTACTCAGCGATAATACGCTGAATTATTCAACGCTCTCATAATATATGAAGAAAATTTTAATAATTGACGACGAAAAACCAATCGTTGAAGCCCTGAATGATAAATTTATCAGGGAGGGCTTTGAGGTTTTAGTGGCCAGAACCGCTAAAGAGGGTTGGGAAAAAATAGAAACCAAAAAGCCTGATTTGACCCTTCTCAATATTTTTATGCCGGGCGCTTTGGGCTGGGAGACTCTTGAAAAAATAAAAACCCATCCCAGTTCTGAAATTAATTCTCTGCCAGTTATTATTTTTTCCAATATGGGGGGCGTTAAAGATATAAAAAGGGCAAAAGAAATGGGGGCAGTTGATTTTATAGTAAAGGCTAATTTTAGCTTAAAAGAAATTGTCCAGAAAATTAGAGATGCGCTCAATTTGAATCAGTGAAATTTTTTGTGGTAAGCTATGGATAATAAAAAAACAAAAATTCTCATTGTTGAGGATGACAAGTTTCTTGTCAGGGCAATTGGGGACCACTTGCAAAGAGAGGGTTTTGAGGTTATAACAGCGTTTAATGGCGAAGAGGGATTGAGAGATATTGAGCAAGAAAAACCCGACCTTGTTCTTTTAGATTTAATTATTCCCCAGAAAGACGGATTTGAAGTGCTGGTTGAGACGAAAGGAAGCAGTGATAGAAAAATAAAAAATATCCCAATTGTTATTCTTTCCAATTTGGGTCAGGAGTCCGATATTAAAAAAGGATTGGAGTTGGGGGCGGCGGACTATCTAATTAAAACCGAATTTTCAATGAAGGGAATAGTAAAAAAAATAAAAGAAGTTCTTGCGAAGCAAGGACTAACTTTGAGGTGAAGCTCTCTCCGGCAAAATTAAAAGAAGTGCTGGTTGGGCCCGGGTTTATTACCGAGGCTGATTTTGAATTAGTCCGGGAAGAAGCTAAAATCCAGAACAAATCAATAGAAGAGCTTTTAGTAGAAAGCGATTTAATTATTGATGAACATTTAGGCAAATTAATTGCCGAAGAATTAGGTTATAAATTTATTGACCTGAAAGAAAAGATTATCTCCGAAGAAATTATAAAACTTGTTCCCGAGGTTGTTGCCAAGACCCAACGGATTATTGTTTTTGACAGAGACAAAGAGGGATTAAAGGTGGCAATGGCCGACCCTTCAGATTACGAGTTCCAAAAATTTCTTGAGAAAAAAACCGGAGAAAAAATTAATGTGTATTATGCCACCCCCCAAGCCCTTAAAGAGGCTTTAAAATTTTACCGAAAAGAAATAGAAAAAGAATTTGCCGAGCTCATTAAAACCCAAATTGAAAAAATTAAAGAGTCTGGAGCCGAAGTTGAGACCACTCCTCCAATTATAAAAATTGTTGATACCCTGATTGAGTATGCTTATGCAAACAGAGCCTCGGATATTCATATTGAACCTTTTGAATTAGAGACTCAGGTTCGGTATAGAATAGACGGGGTTTTGCATGATGTTCTTTCATTGCCAAAAAACCTTCACAATTTGCTTGTTGCCCGGGTTAAGGTTTTATCAAGGCTTCGGACTGACGAGCATTTCGCCGCCCAGGATGGCAAATTTACTATCAAGTTTGAGGAAGAAAAATTTGATGTTCGGGTTTCAATTGTGCCGGTAACCGAAGGAGAGAATGTTGTGATGAGGCTCCATTCCGAGAAGGCAAGAATGTTTGATTTGGAAAATTTGGGACTTTCAGAGCAAAATTTAAAAAAAATTAGAGTAGCAATAAAAAAATCTTACGGGATGATTTTAGCCACCGGGCCCACGGGTTGCGGAAAAACCACTACTTTATACGCAATTTTGAAGCTTTTAAATAAACCCGAAGTTCATATCGCCACCATAGAGGACCCGGTAGAATACGATATGGAAGGGGTAAGCCAGATTCAGGTTAATCCAAAAACTAATTTAACTTTTGCCAAGGGATTGAGAGCGATTGTCAGGCAGGACCCCGATATTATAATGGTTGGCGAAATTCGCGACAATGAAACAGCCAATATCGCTGTAAATTCGGCGATGACCGGACACCTGGTTTTATCTTCTATGCACGCCAATACAGCGGCTACCAATCTACCCCGTTTAATGGATATGGGAGCTGAACCGTTTTTGGTCGCTTCTTCGGTTAATATAATTGTAGCCCAAAGATTGGTTAGGAGAATATGCAGCAAGTGCCGAGAAAGCTACGAAATTAAGACAGATGAACTAAAAAACAAAGTAGCCAAAGATAAATTCCCCCTCCTTTTAAAAAAAATAGGCAATAAAGAAAAAATCAGAGTTTACAAAGGTCGGGGCTGTAAAGATTGCGTTAATACCGGTTATTCCGGCAGAACGGGCATTTTTGAAGTATTGGAGATCGAAGACAGCACTAAAGAGTTAATTATGCAGAGAGCCGATGCCGATGAAATTGAGGCTCGGGCGAGCAGAAATGGAATGACCACAATGTTTGAAGACGGAATAGAAAAGGTCCTTGTTGGCATTACCACAGTTGAGGAACTGCTGCGGGTTATCAATGAGTAAAATTTTTTGCTTGACTTCAATGTTTGACGGAACAACGGCAAAAAATAAAAAATGGTTTAACTTTCCGTTTTTTGGCGGGGTTTCTTTGCTTGACAAAGTTCTTTTTGCCAAGCATCTTTCAACAATGATTAAAGCCGGGTTACCTTTGCGAGAAGGAGTTTTTGCCATCAAAGAACAAGTTAAATCCAATGAGTTTAAAAGGGTCTTGAACGATATTTTAAAACATCTGGATAATGGAGAATCTTTAGGGGATAGTTTGGCTTTGCATCCCCGGGTTTTCAGCGAGCTTTTTGTTAATGTAATCAAAGTGGGAGAAGCCAGCGGCAGTCTGGAGGAGAATTTAAAGTACCTATCCGAGCACCTGACAAAGAGCTATGAACTTAAAAGAAAGGTTGGGGCGGCTATGATTTATCCCGCGATTGTTTTGAGCACCACTGTTATTTTGGTCAGCGTTTTATCAATATTTATTCTGCCAAAACTTCTTCCCCTTTTTAAAAGTTTTGACATTGAGCTGCCATTGGCAACAAAAATTTTAATCTGGCTTATTGAGGGTATCCAGAATTATGGTTTTTTTATTTTGTTGGGCGCAGTTCTTTTTATCGGACTTTTAATTTTTATTCTGCGGCTCAAAAAAGTTAAAAAATTTTTTGATAATTTAATCCTTAAACTTCCGATAATAAGCCCAATTAGTCGCAGCAGCAATTTAGCCCAGCTTACCAGAACTCTGTGTGTTCTTCTCCGGGGCGGAGTACCGGCGGTGGAAGCTTTAGGTATTAGCGCCAAGACCATCGGTAATCTTGTTTACCGGGAGGAGATTTTAAAATCCGTCTTGGAAGTAGAAAAAGGGAAGACAATATCATCTCATTTAAAAGTTAAAAGAAACCTGTTTCCAGTCGTTGCTTCTCAGATAATAGAGGTGGGAGAAAAAACCGGCTCTTTAGAGAGCTCTCTTTTGTATTTAGCAAGATTTTACGAAGAAGAGGTGGATAATGTTACTAAAAATCTTTCTACTGTTTTAGAGCCGATTCTTCTTATTATAGTCGGGCTGGTTGTTGGTTTTATCGCTATCTCTATTATTTTGCCAATTTACCAGCTTGTCGGCGGCTTCCATGTTTAAATATAAACAGGGATTCACTTTAATTGAGACAGCGCTTGTTGTTTTCATTATTGCCGTTATGGCAACCCTTGCTTTTCCTGTTGGGGTTCGTTTTTACAAAACTCAGGATTTGGATAGTGTTTGTGAAGGGGTGCTCGAGACTTTAAGAAGGGCTCAGTTAAAAGCGATGTCGGTTGAGAATGATTCGGCTTTTGGAGTTTATCTGGGAACGGGGAAAACAGGTTATTACTCTTTGTTTAGAGGCAGTTCTTATGAGCACAAAGAGGATGAGGAAATTTTTGATATTTCAGAAAACATTTCTTTTGGCGGGACACTTCAAGAAGTGGTTTTCAGTAAATTGGAGGGCATCCCGGGTAGTACCGGAGATATTATTTTAACCCTTAATGGCGATACGGAAACTATCAATATTAACGAGCTGGGTAGAGTTAACCTAAAGTAAAAAGGTGAGGATATATGACAAATCAAAAGGGTCAATCTTTAATAGAGCTATTGGTTGCCCTGGCCATTTTTGTTTTAATGGTTTCCTCGGTGGCTTTTCTTATTTTAGATGCTTATATTTCTGACCGAGCCGGCCGGGAAAAAACCCAGGCAACTTTTTTAGCCGAAGAGGGATTGGAAGCGGCAAAGTCCATTCGGGATACCAATTGGAGCGCTCTTTTAGATGGCGAGCACGGTTTGGCAATTTCCGGGAATAATTGGGTTTTTGAAGACACCCCCGAGGCAAAGGATGTCAGGGAGCACTTAAGGGAAGGAGAGAGAAAAATTATTGTAGAAGAAATAGACAGCGAACGTAAAAAAATTACCTCTCAGATAACCTGGGAATTAACCGAAGCTCGTCCCCAGAACGTTGAACTTGTTAGCTATCTAACCAATTGGCAAAGAGGGGGCTGTCAGGGAAGTCCTGTTCCCTGTTCTGATTTTTTGAGCGAGGTTCCCTGCGAGCAGCAGGATGGATGTTCCTGGCAAACTGCTCATTGTTCAGGCAGTTGTTCATGCGCTGGATTGGGCATTCCCCAATGTAATAAGTGTCCTAGTTGTAATTTGAAGTTTAAACCGGGCGAGGGTTTAATCTGCGTCGGAACTTGCAATTGTTCCGGTTTAGAACAGACCCAATGCGGTTATTGCCTCTGTTCCTGGGAACCGGCTCAATGTTTTGGGACTTCCGCTCCTTGTCAGAATTTTACCGATGAGGAGACCTGCCTTTCTCAAGAAGGATGCGAGTGGGAGGATTATTAAGAGTGTTGAATAATTCTTTAACAGTCTCGTTATTAAAGAGATTATGAATAAAGGGTTTACTCCGCGCCTTTTGTGGGGGGAAAAAAAGAATACTCACCGAATATTACCTGAAAAAGGCGCTGGTTTTACCCTTATTGAACTTACAATTTATATTGCCATTGTTTCGGTAGTTTTGGTTCTCTTGACGGGTTTTGTCTGGAGCATTATTCAGGGTTCTGCCAAATCCGCTCGCTATCGGGAAGTTCAGCAGAACGCTCGCTTTGGGATGGAAAAAATCACCCGGGCTTTGCGAGCCGGCCAAAATCCCTCAATTTTTAATGTTTCAGACGGCGTTCTTTATCAAAACTTAATTCCCTTAACAAGCGACCGGGTCACGGTTACAAATTTACAATTTAACCCCATTGCCAATAGTTATAAGATTAAACTGAGTGTTGAATACAACGAGGCATCAGTAGATTTAGAATCAACTGTTTCTTTGACAACTTTGGCCACGGTTAGCTGTTGGGGAATTGATGGCTCTTGCGATTCTTCGTGTCAGTATTCAGATTATGGTTCTTTGGCAGGTTATTATACCGACCCCGGTTGTTCGGATTCCTGTCCCCAGTCAGGTTCATTTTACATTCCGTCAGGCGCCTGCAGCGAGGATGGAACCGGAGAGTGTTATAAAATGGCGGACTTTGCGACAGAATACACTTTTTGCATTCAGGGTTTGGAGTGCGGAACTGGCTGTTGGCAGTTTGGAGGCTCCTGCGATTCTTCGTGTCAGTATTCAGATTATGGTTCTTTGGCAGGTTATTATACCGACCCCGGTTGTTCGGATTCCTGTCCCCAGTCAGGTTCATTTTACATTCCGTCAGGCGCCTGCAGCGAGGATGGAACCGGAGAGTGTTATAAAATGGCGGACTTTGCGACTAAATATACTTCCTGCGACAAGGGTTTGGAGTGCGAGGGCGCCTGTAACGGAACCTGTACTCCTTGCCGGGAATTAAATCAGGAACAATGCAAGCAGCAAAAAGGATGTAATTGGCGTTTTATTAGGTGTTTGGGCTCTTGCGCTTCTTGTAAAGGATTTAGCGATTCTGTTTCCTGTAAAAATCAACTTGGATGTTCCTGGCAAACTACCAAGTGGAACTGGGATTTGAGCGGACAGCAAACCGGTTACTCTTCCTATGATTTTTGTTCCTGGCTGGAAGGAGTTGAAAAGTGGAACTGGAATTTAACCAATTCCCAAACCGGTTATTCTTCCTATACCGCTTGCGAATGGTATGCCCAATGATATTATAAAAACTCAACGGGGTTATATTGCCTTAGTTACAGTTCTGCTCATTTCAGCTGTTGCTTTGCTGGTTGGAATTTCCGCCAATCTTTTGAGTATCAGCGAGTCTCAGATGGGCCTTCAAAAAAATCAAGGTTCTAAGGCTTATTATTTAGCCAACCTTTGCGCTGAAGACGCCCTGTTCAAATTGAAAGAAAATTTGAGCTATGCCGGCAATGAAACTTTATTTATCGGGGATGGCAGCTGCTATATTTATGAGGTGGAGGGCAGCGGGAATCAAAACAGAGTGATTAAAACAACCGGAAGTATCTCCAAGCAAACAAGAAAAATGAAAGTTGAAATTGCTCAGGTGAACCCAAAAATGAAAATAAAAACCTGGCAGGAAATAGCCGATTTTTAAATGTTTGCGCTCGTATGTTTAGTTTTTTTCGAAAAATTAATCTTAATCCTTTTGGAATGGACATCTCCGATGCTTCTATTGAGGTTTTGCAATTGAAAAAGAAGGGTGGCAGAAAACTGGTAAGCGCTTTTGGCAGAGTGAGATTGGAGCAAGGAATAGTTGAGGATGGAAAAATTTTAAATAAAGAAAAATTGGCAGAAAAAATTAAAGAAGCAGTTTCAACAACCAAGGTGGATAAACTTCAGACTTCCCGGGTAATTTTAGCTATTCCGGAATCAAAAACCTATGTTCACATTTTTAAATTACCGGAGGCCCTTAGCTCTTTGTCTAAGTCCTTTTTTCAAGACATTGTTCAAGCGGAAATTAAAAAAACGATTCCCTTGAAGTTTGAAGATATCTATTCTGATTTTCAAATCATTCCTTCTTCAAAAGAAATTCGTTTTATCGCTGTTTTAAAAAATGTTGTGGATGACTATATTGAAGTTTTAAGTTCGGCAAATTTGGAGCCAATAGCTTTTGATATGGAATCTTTAAGTTTGGCTCGGGTCTTGCTCAAAAATTGCAATGAAGCAACGGTAATTATGGATACCGGAGCCAGGACAACGATTGTTAGTATTTTTGATGAAAACGGTCTTAGATTTACCACAAATATAGCGTTTGCCGGAAATCAGTTTACCCAGTTGATTTCCGAGAAACTAAAAGTTTCAATTGAGGAAGCTGAAAAATTAAAAAGAGATTGCGGTTTTGACCCCAGAAAAGAATGTGGAGAAATACTCCTAATTTTACAATCTCTTTTTCAGTTGATTATTGAAGAGACAAGAAGAGCTTTTAGATATTATCAGGACCAAACCCAGAGGAAAATAAAGAAAATTATTCTTTGCGGCGGGTCAAGTTTAATTCCGCAGTTGCCCGAGTATCTTTCCGACAATTTGGAAATTGAAACCAAAATAGGCGATCCCTGGGTTGATATTGACGACAGAAATTTACAGACTCCTGAGGTTTTGGAATTTGCCAGCAAGATGAGCCCTATTTTATATGCTACGGTAATCGGATTAGCTTTAAGGGGACTGGAGCGAGAGCCGGAGACGGCCGGGATAAATTTAATGCCAAAAAAAGAAGGAAGAGAGCCGACTTTTATTGGAAGAAAACTCAATGAAAGCAAAACCTTTAATTTTCTTGCCACTGGTCTAACAATGGTCGCCTTTGTCTTTCTCGGTTGGATAATTTATACTTATATTTTCAAAGCTTTTTAAATTTGTTATAATATAGTTAGGGAAGGCGTTCAATTCCATCCTTGCAAAGGTCGAGAAAAAAAATACACACATAAATTGAGAGTGTTGAATAATTCAGCGTTGTTCAGCGTATTATCGCTGAGTAAACGCTGATATCTACGCCGAGTAAACGCCGATACGCTGAAAAATAATTGTTCAACATTCTCATAAATATAAATTAAGTTAGCAAAACCTATGACCCATAATAAAAAAAGAGGTTTCACTTTAATTGAAATCCTGATTACTCTTGGTATTTTAGCTATGTTAGCGGGAGTGGTAATTATTGCCGTTAACCCCGCTCGTCAGTTTGCCAAAGCCCGCGATGCTCAAAGATGGAGCGATGTTAACGCTATTTTAAACGCTGTTCATCAAGTAATGACTGACAATCACGGAAATTGGCCGTCAGCCACTTGCGAGGCTCTGCCGACTAGCGCGGAAACTATTAAGATGAACGATAGCGACCCTGCAACCGATGAAGCGGATATTTGCGCTTGTTTGGTTCCTACCTATGTAGCAAAGATGCCTTTTGACCCTTCGGCTGCAGGCGCTAGTTACACGAGTTGCACTGGTGGTTACGATACCAAATACACAATCGTTCAATCTGCTGCTGGTGGTCGGGTAACTGTTGCTGCTACAGGCGAGATAGAGATAGCAATCAGCGTAACCCGGTAAAACCCTGTTAATAATTTAGACTTTTAATTATAGTTTGGTTTACGACAAAAGCAAGCGAAAATGACCGCAAAATAAAATAGAGAACGAATAAAATAGAGAACGGGTATCTAGGAGCAAGACAAAAACCCTGATTAGAGCATTCTAATCAGGGTTTGTTTTTGTCTTCTGTTTCATCTGCGGCTAGAAGACAGAGATTTATATTTATTTTTCTAAGGCTATTTCAAAAACCTGTTCTGCCATTTCCACAAAAGTAAGTTTAATTTCCCCTTTTTCTATCGCCCTTTTCAGAGAATCCGGAAAATCGGCAAGGTTTTTTTCGTTTTCTTTTGGCAAAATAACTTCCTTAATTCCCGCTTCTTTGGCGGCAAGCACTTTTTCTTTCATTCCTCCGACAGGCAGAATTGTTCCGGATAGGGTAAGTTCGCCGGTCATAGCAACATCTTTTCTCATTTTACGGCCTAAAACCAGAGATATTAAGGCTGTGGCGATTGTGATTCCGGCCGAAGGTCCTTCTTTTTCCACCGCTCCCTGGGGAACATGAATGTGGATTTTACTTTCCACCGGGAGTTGAGCTTTTTCAGTTCCCAGTTTTTTCAAATAAGATTGAACATAAGTAATGGCAGTTTTAGCTGATTCCTGCATCACCTTCCCAAGAGAGCCGGTAAGTTCTGTATATACATTTTTTGCATCCACCCTTGCCGCTTCTATAAAAGTTACTTCTCCGCCGGC
>CAYVXQ010000021.1:0-10996 GCA_964454625.1 uncultured Candidatus Saccharibacteria bacterium | reverse complement strand
GTAGTCAAGATTCTAAACCGCCGCTTTTCTAAAAGAGAAATTCCCGATGTGGAACAGATTCAGGATATTATTGAGGAGATTTTAATGTTAGAGGATTTGATTCAGACCGCCAAGTCCTATATTCTTTATCGAGAACAGCGCCGAAGAATGAGAGAGGTGGAGACCATTTATGACGAGGCCGTGGAGATTTATGACAAGTATATCAACGAGATTGATTGGCAGGTGAAAGAAAACGCCAATATGGCTTATTCTTTGCAGGGTTTGAATAATTATGGCGTTTCCACCTTAACCAAACGTTATTGGTTGAATAAAATTTATCCCCAGCAAATCCGTGAAGCATTTGCCAGCGGCGATTTTCATATTCACGATTTGGATTTTTTAGGCGCTTATTGCTGCGGCTGGGATTTATACGATTTGTTAAAAAGGGGCTTTGGCGGGGTCAAAGGCAAGGTGGAGTCCAAACCGCCCAAGCACTTGCAAACCGCTTTGGGTCAAGTGGTTAATTTTTTCTATACTTTGCAGGGCGAGGTGGCGGGCGCGGTTGCTTTTTCCAATTTTGACACTTTGTTGGCGCCATTTATCCGCTATGACAAGTTAGAACACAAGCAAGTGAAACAGGCAATGCAGGAATTTTTGTTTGGCTGCGCCGTGCCCACCCGCGTCGGTTTTCAATGTTTGTCGCAAGATACTCAAATTTTGAGCCCGGAGGGCTGGAAGTCGCACAACGAAGTAAAAGAAGATGATGCTGTTTATACTTTTAACTTGCAAACCAAACAGATTGAACAAAAAAATGTTTCTTTTATTTTCCAAAAGGATTATGAGGGCTTAATGTATAACTTGAAAAATCGCAGTCAAGATCAGTTGATTTCGCCTAACCATCGGGTTATCAGACAAGCGTTTAACGCGGAACACTATGTTTTAGAACCCATTGAGAAAATTTTAGAATTAAAGTCGCCAATTGCCGTCCCAGTCAGGGCGGATAATACTAACAGTGATTTTCCCGTTGCGGATGAGCAACTAAAGCTTTTGGCTTGGACACTGTCTGAAGGAACTATTGAAAAAGATGGGAGTCACAGGGTTTCAATTTATCAATCCCAAAGCAATAAAGAAAACTATCAAGAAATTATTGGGCTTTTAGACCATTTTAATTTTGACTATTCTCAAAGAGAGCAGATTTCGCTTGGGACTTGTATGCACATTCGGCTTAAGCCGCTTTCTTCAAGGGTTATCCACGGTTGGATTGAATCAACGCGAAAAAGAATGCCTGATTTTATTTATAAATTAAGCCAGCGGCAGGCAAGATTATTTTTAGATGTTTTTGTAAAAGCCGATGGCTGGGTTGAAAAATATCGCCAAAGAATTACCACCACAGACGAGAATCTCTTGCATGGATTAGAAGCGTTAGCTGTTTTGGCTGGTTATAATTTTTCTGTTATGCAAAGAATGCCCCAGGAGGGAGGCATTGGCAAAAAACTACAGCATATTCTAACCTTAACTGAAACTCAAAATGACTACATAATGCAGGTTAATAAGGTTGATTACCATGGAGTAATTTGGAGCGCGCACACTGACAATGAAACAGTGATTGCTAAAAGAAATGGTCAAGTTTTCATTACTGGCAACACGCCTTTCAGTAATATCACTGTTGACATAAGTCCATCGCCTTCTTATGTTAAACAGCCGGTGATTATTGGCGGTGAGCCGCAAAAAGAGACATACGACGAGTTTGCTGAAGAAATGAAAATTTTCAACAAAGCGTTTTTTGAAGCAATGTTGGAGGGTGATAAGAATGGAAGAATTTTTACTTTTCCCATCCCAACTGTTAATATTACCCCAGATTTTCCTTGGGACGAGTCCTATTTAGAGCCAATGTGGTTGGCCACCGCCAAGTATGGCATCAACTATTTTGCCAATTTTATTCAGTCCGATATGAAGCCCGAGGAGGTTAGGAGCATGTGTTGCCGGCTTCGTTTGAATAATAAAGAGCTTCTGAAAAAAGGCGGCGGGCTTTTTGGCGCAAACCCGCTTACCGGTGCGCACGGAGTGGTGACGATTAATATGTCTCGCATTGGTTATTTGTCAAAAACAAAGAAAGAATTTTTTGAACGGCTGGAACGGGTAATGGATTTAGCCAAGGAGTCGCTGGAGATTAAACGAAGAACCATAGAGGATTTTATGAGAAAGGGTCTTTATCCTTATTCACGCCATTATTTGGAAATAGTGGAAAAGATGCGCGGCAGTTATTACGGCAATCATTTTTCCACTATCGGCATCTTGGGTATGAACGAATGTCTGTTGAATTTTATGGGAGAGGACATTGGCTCGCCTGAAGGCAGAAAGTTTTCTTTGGATGCGATGGATTTTATGAGAGAAAGAATAGTTAAGTATCAGGAAGAAACCGGTAATTTGTATAACTTGGAATCCACGCCGGCTGAAGGCGCCAGCTTTCGTTTGGCTTTAAAAGATAAGGAAAAATATCCTGAGATTATCACTGCTGGCACTAATGAAGTACCATATTATACGAACAGTACCCAGCTTCCGGTGAATTACACTGACGATATTTTTAAAGCGGTTGAGTTGCAAGACGAGTTGCAATGTAAATATAGCGGCGGTACTGTCCTCCACCTGTTTATCGGCGAGCAGATTCGCGACATTGGAGCGATGAAAAATTTGATAAAAAAGATTTTTAGCAATCACCGTTTGCCCTATATTACGCTTACTCCGACTTTTTCCATTTGTCCTAACCATGGCTACTTGGCGGGCGAACATTGGAAATGTCCCAAATGCATCATTGAACAGCCCTGCGAGGTTTATTCGCGGGTTGTCGGGTATATTCGGCCGGTTCAGCAATGGCACAAAGGCAAAGCGCAAGAATTCAAAGAAAGAAAAGAGTTTCAAATTCCCAATGAAGTATGATACTTTTAAGATGCTTTAATAAGCTGGGTAGTTCTATTTCCAAAATTTTTTTCCATTTACCAATCCGAGTAGAATGAACCTAATACAAACTGGATATCTCAGCGAATGTCTTATCGCCCTTATGGGCTATTAAATTTTTTAACACCTTATGAAGCATTCAATCAAAAATGAAAAGGTTGCACGTTAGAGTAGAATTCGTGTAAAAGACAAAGAATAAAGAAATGATCTCAAGATTGCAAAAATCAAAAAATTATAGTATTAAATTAAAATAACATGCTGCATGGAAAATCACCTTGGCAAACTATTAGTCGAAAGAAAATTTATACTTCTAAATTTCTAGAAGTTTTTAAAGATAGAGTTAAAATACCAAAGAAAAAAATTATAGCAGAATATTTCTTAACAAAAAAAGGAGACGTGGTGATTGTTGTAGCCACAACACCAGAAAATAAAGTAATTATGCTGAAAGAATATAAGTATGCGGCTAATAAATTTATGCATGTTTTGCCAGCTGGGCATATTCAAAAAGGAGAAAGTACTCTCCGAGCTGCCCAAAGGGAGCTTTTAGAAGAAACAGGATATAACAGTAATCATTTTTCTTATTTAGGCACGCTTTATGAATATCCTACGCAGGATTTACATCAAATAAAAGTAGTGCGGACAAAAAATGTGTTTAAGGATGGCTTAGTCAAGCATGAACCTACAGAAAATATCTCAATCTACTTAAAACCCGTAGATGAAATAAAAAAGGAGATTTTGAAAGGTAAACTACAATCTTGCAGCAGTTTAGGGGCTTTAGCCCTTGCCGGTTTATTATTTTAAAAATTAAAAGGAACTTGTTTCTCAGCTAACAAGTTCCAGACAATGAAGTATTGAAGAAAATTAAATCCTCCTTCAATTCTTCTTCGGTGCCTATATTAAAATAGTTTAGATTCCGGGCAATATAAATAAACATCATTTTCTTTTTAACTAAGGGATTAATAATAGCATTCCATTCCGCGTTATTTAAATCGTTAAGAAAAAATTGAGCAATTTTTTTTTCAAAGATTAGAATACCTGCGTTGACTAGACCAACCGTTAAAAGATCAGTTTTGAACCTTTGCGCTTTCAATTCCGAAGAAAGAAGTAATTTGCTGTGCGAATCTATATGAAGCAAGCGATGGCGATAAAGGCAATTTTTATAACATCCCACCATTGTTGCAAAATTATCATTCTTCCAATGGAAATCAAGAGCTTCTTCTATGCGCAGACCTAGACGGATTTCATCTCCATTACAACAAACAATTGTCTGTTCAGGAATATAATCTAAGGCTTTGCTGATAGCATTATAAATTGTCCATTCGGTTTGGGTGGAAGAACAAATTCTTTGAGAAAAAGATTGTGCTAGCACCCAACTGCGCACATCTTCTCCTCTATAACCCAAATTAAAAACAATGCTTTTGATTAAGGGGCTATCAATCAATATTTCTGTTGTATATTGGATAAGAGGTTTATCCTGTACTTTAAACAACACTTTTTGCATCTCATTTCCCATAATTTCACGGAAACGAACCCCTTTTCCTCCTGCTAATACAATTGCCGCTACTTTCTTGGCGTGATTCATTCTTCTTCTCCTTTTTTAAATTATTAACGAACTGAAAACTGAAAATTTTAAATTTTATCTTGTCTACATCCAACCAAATTCCTTTAGAAATGTCAAGTTTTTTCAAAATTTTACCCTTGCTGAGATATCCAGTTTGTATCAGGTTCATCGGATTGGTAAATGGAAAAAAATTTTGGAAATAGAACTACCCAGCTTATTAAAGCATCTTAAAAGTATGATAAAAATCGGTGGGTTGCAAAAACTAACTTTAATTGATTATCCGGGCAATTTGGCTTGCACCGTGTTTTTAAGCGGCTGCAATTTCCGCTGCCCGTTTTGCTATTCGGCCGAGCTGGTTCTGCCGGAAAAGATTGCCCGGCAACCAGAGATATCGCAAAAGTACTTTTTTGATTTTTTAAAACAGAGAAAAGGCCAACTTGATGGCGTGGTTATTTGCGGGGGCGAGCCAACCATTAACCCTGACTTACCGAATTTTTGTTCACAGATTAAAAAGATGGGCTATAAAGTAAAATTAGACACCAATGGCTCAAATCCTTTTCTCTTAGCCAAGATATTAAAAAATAAATTACTGGACTATGTGGCTATGGATATTAAAGCGCCTCAAGAGAAATATGCGCAAATGATTGGTTTTGATGGCTGCCATACTTCTTATCTCTTGAATAAGATTCAGAAAAGTATTGATTTGTTGAAAAACGGAGCAGTTGATTACGAGTTTCGCACTACTTTTGTGCCCGGGCTGCATACTAAAGACGACATTTCGGCAATTGTGCGATGGTTAAAGCCGGCTAAACGGTTTTATCTGCAAAACTTTCGGCCGGAAAAAACATTAGACCCTAATCTTTCTACCTTACGGCCATATCAAGCCGACGAAATGGCTGGTTATTTGAATTTGCTGACGCCGTTTTTTGAAACCGCTCAAATTCGCTAATGCTTTCATATTCTAAAATTGTTTGCTTTTTTGCCTTGTCTTTTATTCTGGGTGTGGCTCTGGCTTCATTTTTGACAATTCCTTACTGGTTCTTTTTAGAGCTTTTTTTGTTGGGGATTTTTTATGCTTTGATTTTTCATCGTCGTAAATTTATAGTAGTTTTTGGCTTTTGCTTAATGGTTTTTGTCTTAGGAATGTGGAGAACTGCCCAAGAAATAAAACCAGCGCCCGAGTCCAAGAGGCCGGCCGGCATAAAACAACTGGCAATTATTGAAAAGGCATTGCCTTCTCCTCAGGCCGAGCTTTTGACAGGCATTCTTTTTGGCGAGCAGCAAACTTTGGACTACCAGTGGAAAAAGAAAATGAACTTGGCGGGCCTGAGGCACATCACCGCTGTTTCGGGCGCTAATATCATTTTTTTGTCTCAGGCATTGGTTTGGCTTTTAATTGTTTTGGGATTTTATCGCAAATGGGCTTTGTTAGCCAGTATTTTTTTAATTTGGTTTTACATTTTTTTGATTGCTTGGCCCGCCTCAGCTGTTAGGGCTGGCATTATGGCCAGTTTGCTTTTAATAGCCAGCATTTTGGGCAGACCCAATAGGGCCCAAAGAACCATTGTTTTAGCCGGGGCTGTTATGTTAGCGGTTAATCCATTGCTTTTACGTTTTAACATCGGCTTTCAATTATCGTTTTTAGCTGCTCTTGGCTTGATTTATTTAGCGCCTTTGTTGCAAACTTGGTTTTTGCGGTTTAAAATTTTCCAGCGAGTTGATATTTCCGGGATTTTGGCTATTTGTCTTTCGGCTTGGCTTTTTACCTTGCCTTTGTCGGTTTATTATTTTGGTTATTTTTCGCCAATGGCTGTTATGGCTAACTTGCTGATTACTCCGGTGATTTCTTTAATTATGCTCTTGGGTTTTTTGTTATTATTGGTTGGTTCGGTGTGGCAGACCTTAACCGTAATTTTTGCTTGGCCCGTAAATTTCTTGCTGGATTATTTTTTAAAAGTGGCTGATTGGTTTTCGCCCGACATTTTGGCTGACTGGCAATTTTATTTTTCCAAAAGCATTTTAGCGGTTTGTTATTTTGCCTTAGCTTTCTGGATTTGGCGAGCCCAACGACAAAACAAAGTTTTTTAAGGTAAGTCAAAATGGGGTCAGCCACCATTTATGATATATTAGGTCCATACCAAGAATAACAAGAACAGATGTTGGAGGAGAAATATATCATGAGAGTGTAGAAAAACCTATTTTTGTCATTCTGAACACATTCACTTCGTTCAGTGTAAACTCCGTGAAGAATCTCGTTCTGACGCGGTTTTGACCTTGCCGGAGATTCCTCGCTAACGCTCGGAATGACATTTTCAGGGGTTTTTCTACGCTCTCATCATATATTAAACAGAGCTAACGTCCGAGTCCAAATTTTTGACAATGACCAAGATTATCAAACTTTTGAAAGTTGACCCCATTATTCCCATTCATTATTCACTGTATGGAAATATTGATTGGGTAAAAAAAGTAGTTAAAGATTTCCGCCTTGAACAAACATTGCGAGGAGTGGGAAGACCAAGAAATGGTGGCTGACCCCATTATTCTGACCCCATTATTCCTAAAGCCAATAAACTGCGGCAAGGGGAGACAAAAAGAGTAGTTTTCTTTTGTTGAAATTTTTGTTATACTCAAAGGGCAATTAACTAATCAAAATATATCTATGGCGAAAAGAAAAAATGGAGTGGGCAAAGCGCGAAAAACACATTCACACAAGACGAAGAAGCGGCTGGAAGCAAAGAGAGCTATGCTGAAAGAAAAGAAAAATAAGAAACGCAAATAAAGTTTATTAAAAGGTTGCCTTATACATTATCGTGTCGGGCGAGTTTTTGATTGGGAAAAGATAAGGTAATAACCCGCTCAACGTTTCCGTTCCCGCTTGCTTTCCGCCTAAGGCGGAACGGGGTGGGAAAACGTTTCCGCAATTTTTCTGTTAAGAGGAAGATAAAACAAACACTACCAAAACAAAAACTCCCGTTTGGGAGTTTTTGTTTTGGTGGGATATTCTAAACTTTGCGCGAAATTTCTTTGAACGAAACTGACGCTCCGCCCCGCCGCCGCTCGCTAACGCTCGCCACCCCGCAAAAAAGTTTTCTTCACATTTTTTGATTTGCGCGCGATTTCTTTTTCTTCTAAAAGGAAAAGAAAACTTTTTTGCTGGGTTCTGCTCTTAACGAGCAGGGCGGCGGGGCTTCGCTTCGGTTCGGGCGAGGCGGAATTCCCCCTTCACCCGCCAAAGTTTTGCGAAGCAAAATTTAGGCGGGCAAGCCCCCCCTTCCGCCTCGCCCTCGCTTGAGCTGGCGAAATTTTTTGCGGCGGGCTTTTCTTAATTTGAGTTTATCAAAAACAGAAAAACCTTGCAATGCAAGGCCTTTTCTGTCGAAGGTGCGCCGGTCGTTCGCTATCTCATCCAAGCCAGACAAGATTTTTATCATACAGATAATTCTCAGGCGATCAAGCTCTAACTACTGGGTCGCGTTTTCGAAGTACCTTATGACCTGCCATAAGTCCGCGTATTCTTATGGCATGTTGCGCACATAGCTATAAGATTTCCGGGTGTATCCGGACCATTTGCGTTTCTGTGGTGTGCATCCCAATATCCAAAGGATAAAGAATGAGGACATCTACTACCGGCACGATGATGATCACATACACTCATAGTGCATTCACACCTTCCACCCGCGCGACTATATAGCTCTCTTTTTGTTTCTGCTGAAATAGCCATATATTTCTGTTTTAATTTTAACTTTTAATACCTACTTATCCTATCGACCACCGATTTTTAAAAAACTGGTAGGATAATTTGATACTATCATTAATATGTTCAAATGCTATGTGGATAACTGTTATTGATTTTCTACTTTCTTTCTATTATACTTTAGGTATAAGAATAAAGTCAAGCATATGATTACTAAAAAACAAAAAGGGGTCTTGGACTTCATTAAAACCTATTCAAAAACTCGGGGGTATGCTCCCTCTCTTGAAGAAATACAAAAGAAATTCAAACTTGCTTCTGTTTCAACTGCTCATTTTCATGTTTCTAAATTAAAGAAAGCGGGATATTTAGAAAAATTAGAAAACAGAGCGCGCTCAATTAGTGTTTCTAAAAAAGAGCCACTAGTAAAAATTCCTCTTTTAGGCGTTATTGCCGCTGGTCAACCAATAGAAGCTATTGAAAACAAAGAATCAATCGTCGTCCCGAAAAGCAAACTACCGAGGGCAACCGAAGTATATGCGTTGCGTGTACAAGGCGACAGCATGATTGACGAAAATATCAATGACGGAGATACAATTTTAATCAAAAAGCAGAGTATAGCTGAAAATGGAGAAAAAGTAGTTGCCCTTATTAACGGAAACGAGGCAACGTTTAAAACTTTTTACAAAGAAAAAAATCAAATAAGATTACAACCGGCAAATAAAAATTATCAACCAATTATAGTAAAAAGAGGTCAAGATTTTTCTTTACAAGGAGTTTTGTTTGATGTAATCAAAACTAGCGAAACAATCCAATCGCTTCAAACCTTTGTTTTGCCTTCTAAAAATGATTTTCAAGAAAAAGGCAACGTTCATGATTATCTAAACAGAGTTTATAACGGAGATATAATGCATGTCCTGAAAGATTTGCCGGATAATAGCGTTGATATGATTTTTGGCGATCCTGATTATAATGTCGGTATTAAATACGGAAGCAATAACTACACGAGAAATTTTGATGATTATATAAACTGGTATATAGAACTTACCAAAGAATCAATGCGTGTTCTTAAGAATGACGGCAATCTTTTTATGATGAACTATCCGCAACAGAACGCTCATCTCCGTGTTAAGTATTTAGATTTACAATTTCCGCATATCAACGAATATGTCTGGGTTTATAATACGAATGTAGGGCACACGCCAAAAAGATTTACAACAGCACACCGAAGCATACTTCATGTTAGAAAAAGTGATGATAATAAATTTTTCAAAGACGAGGTCGCTCTACCATACAAAAATCCGACAGACAGAAGAATCCGTCAGAATTTAGCAAACGGATCAAAAGGAAGAATGCCCTATTCTTGGTTTGAGTTTAATCTCGTAAAAAATGTCAGCAAAGAAAAAACTTATCACGCTTGCCAAATTCCGCAAAAACTAACAGAAATGTTAATTAAAGCGACGACCAAGCCAAAAGATATAGTTCTGGTTCTTTTTGGCGGGAGTGGCGCGGAAATAGATGTGTGCAGAAACTTAAATCGTCAATTTATTTCCGCAGAGATAGACAAAAAATACTGCGATATTATAAACAGCCGACTTGCAAATGGCTACATTGATAAGCAATATCGCCTTGGGCCACGAGGTAAGAAAATATCTACGGGATAATCTTTCGCATACTGGCCGCGTCAAAATGATTTTCGTAAACAAGTATAAGACCCGCATAAAACTTGTCGCGCCCTACGCCTTTGCTTGTTGGTCCGCCATTCCTGTTTTGTAATCTATACGGCATTGCTGAGCTGCACTCTTTCCAAGATAATTTATAGTTTAGATCCTCTTGCGCCCACATCCATTTCAGCATCTCTAAAAATTGCCGAGAATCAATACCACCGAGCCTTGGCGGTTCTTTATCAATAGTATTATTATCATGTAGTCGTACTATCATTTTCCAAAAATTTTTATTTTTCTTTTTGTGGGTTTCAAAATCTTTTAAAAGATTTACATAAGTAAAACCAACCGAGCTTCCTTCGTGCCATTTTTCAAAAGGAACAACCTCAAAATCATAAAGGTTTGCCCAAAGAGCCGAATTTTTATTTGGCCTTTTTAATGTACGTTGTTTTAACTTGTAGCCCGGATATCGAATACCGATACGGGGTTTCGCGATAGTACCTTCCACAATAAATAAATGAGAACCAACCGGCGCGGTATGATAAGGGAGTAATTCTTGAGTCAATTTTTTAAAAAAATTCAAACCTCCTGGAATATGTAGTTCATGTGTTTTGGTAGATTTAGGCATATTACTTATTAAATAAAATATGAGATGTCTTTTTTATAAATTTCCGCAAACTTTTTTGCTTCAGCGACATCAAGCCGTCTTTCGCCAGATTCAATTTTCGAAACATAAGATTGCGGCTTGCCGAGTTTGTCAGCTACCGCCTGTTGCGAAAGACCAGCGTCAATTCTCGCCTGTTTTAGGCGATTTATTATTTCTTTATAATCTTTTGTGAATATGGATTTACTCATACCTATTTGTATTGTATATCCTAACATGGTATAATCCCAAAATGGGATTATGTATTTTAGGGAGTTCTTTAAACTTTTCCGCGCAGAGAGGGAGGGCAAGGAAAATAATTATAAGCCCGCCGCAAAAAATTTCGCCAGCCCAAGCGAGGGCGAGGCGGAACATTCCTCAAATTCGTTATGGTGGAGATAGGGGGACTTGAACCCCTGACCTCTTGCATGCCATGCAAGCGCTCTAGCCAACTGAGCTATATCCCCAAAAGTGTACGGGCTAATGGCCCATTTGAAACATTA
>CAYVXQ010000020.1:0-11100 GCA_964454625.1 uncultured Candidatus Saccharibacteria bacterium | reverse complement strand
ATTGACGAAATTATAAAACGGCCGTTTTTTCATGAACGAGAAATTTGGTTTTGTCATCTTGGAGCAAATATAGGATTTGAGCAAGACGGAAGCGGAGAAGAGTTTTTACGGCCACTGATTATTATTAGAAAATTTAACAATGAAGTTTTCTGGGCAGTACCATTGACAAAAACAGAGAAGAAAACACAATTTTATTTTCATTTTTCTTTTGGTTCAGAGGCAAGTGTTGCGATTTTATCTCAAATACGGCTTATTGACGGACGGAGATTGAGTTATAAGATAGGGGATATGACAGAAAGTGATTTTTTGCGAATAAAAAAAACTTAAGACGTTGATGCCTTAAGTTTTTTAGTTGTTCCCCCTGCAAAAAGCAGGGTCGGGCCGAAGCCATTTATGGTTGAATAATAGCAAATTTTAGAGCTGTTTGTCAAGGTCAGATTCTAAAAGTTGCGGGAGCGGAGAGCGCTACATATAATTTCAATTTTTATGCAAAAAAAATAAAAAGCAAATTACAATTTTTGAGGGCAAGAAAATCCGGCGGGCTTGGGATGAGGAGCAAAAAAAGTGGTATTTTTCAGTGGCAGGTAGAGAGTTCTGACGAGACCGTTACAAAATATCACGGTTTGAAAATAGAGGCAGAAGACGGAAAATTAAGAGAAGCTGACGCGGCTGATAGGGAAACACCATAATGTCTCTGTGAACAGGATATAATAAATGGTATTATTACATAAATAATCTACTCTGCGGTTTTTGCCGCAGGGTGATTTACAAAATGAAATTCACAATTAAAACAATTTTATTTGCCTCTTTGTTTTTGGCTTTTGTTTCGCCGTTTTCTCTTGTTTATGCTTTTGATTCTAGGGGGCCTAATATTTTCGGCCTGAGCTTGGGCGAGAGCGAGCACGAAAAGATTACTGAAGAAGCATTAAAGGATTTAGGATTTTTGCACAAAAAAATAGAAGATATTGAAGATGCTAATGCTGATGTTGATTGGAAGGAACACAGCATTAGGTGGTGGCTTATTTTTCCAGTAGGGCTTAAAACAAACAAGCATTATAATGCCGAGCATCATTTTGACAGGGGAGCAACCTCAACTTCGCAAGAGACGTTCAAGGAAGGGGTGAAATATGTTCATCAGCAGAAAGCAGATTTCAAACAATATTTTAAGCAATGTGAGACCGCGAAAGCGTTAAAAGCGCTTGGCAAGGCCCTGCATGCTTTGCAGGATTTTTTCGCTCATTCAAATTATGTTGACGACCCGCCTGTTTTGCCGCCCGATGAAGCAAATTCAAAGAAAAAATGGCTGTCTGACGAAGAGCGAAAGCAGGCCTTGGAAGCGCTTCTTGACCCAACTAAAGAACCTCCGGCTAATCTTGAACTGACTGGTTATTATCCGAATGCGAAAGAGCCCGGCAATGCAGCTGGCGACCCTTATCCTCATAATGACAATGCTAAGGATGACGAGGATTCAAACCGTGGCAAGGCAAAATTTTTGGAAGCAAAAAAAGCAGCCATTGACGGCACCAAGAGGTTTGTTAAAAATATTATGAAAGAGCTTGAAGGCGAACTGAAAGGAAAAGAAGAAGGCAAAGATATTTGGAGTAAAAAAACAAAGGAGTTATTTGGAGAAGAAAAGATTTTTATTGAAGAATCCGATGTTTTTCTTATTCCTTTTATTACTACCCCCACTCCTATTACCCCCACTCCGGCTGCCACTTCCGTTGCCGCCACTTCGGTCGTCACTAGCCCGGCCAAAGAACAGGCGACAAGCGGAATGCCTGCTGCTAAAGAAATGCCAAAAATAGAGATTGTTCCCAATCAAAAACCGATTATTAAGGGGCTTACTGTTAATCAACTTCATTTCTCTTACACAGAAAGGCCGCATCGTTATAGTTTAATGGCAGATGCCTTTGACCCTGATGCTAATTTGCCTTTTACTTATACCTGGTCTATTAACTGCGGCTATTTTTTTGGCCCAACCAATTTTGAAGTAGTGGAATGGCGTTATGATGTTCCGGGCGAATGTGTTTATGCCCAAGTTACAGTAACAGCAACCGACTCTTTAGGAGAGAGCGATCAGATTGTTGATTTTCGTTTATTCCAGGATTAAATTTTTGCCCAGTACCCTTTAGAAAACCATTAAAGCCCAGCTCAATTTATTAAAACGGGCTTTTTTAATTTTGCGGATTTCGTGGTAAAATGAGAAAATAAGGAACTGGTAGCGAGTAACGTGTGTTTGTCATTCTGAACACATTCACTTCGTTCAGTGTAAACTCCGTGAAGAATCTCATTGGAATTGACAAAAGAGATTCTTCGGTGCTTGAGGCGACCTCAGAATGACAGTGGGAGTGATAACAATTTTTATTGTATTTACGCCCATATAAGGAATTACTCGCTATGAGTTAAAGGAATATGGCTAAGAGGAAAAAGCAAAAGCAGAAAAATCATAACTCAAATAACAAAAAAAATCACAACGGTAATGGCCAAGAGAAAGTTTTGAGCAGCCGAATTAAGCGTTGGATTGGCGCCATTATCTTGGCGGTGCTGGCTGTGGTGGTGGCTTTGGCATTTTTTCATAAGTCAGGTGTTGGCGGTAATTTTATCGTGAGAGCTTTTAAATTTTTCATTGGGCAAACGGTTTTTGCTTTGCCCTTTTTGTTTCTTTTGGCTGGTTTTTTGATTTTGCGGCCAGCCAAGAAAATTATTGCCCCCCTGATTGTTTCTTTGCTTTTTTTAGTGAGCGGTATTTCCGGTCTTTTAACTTTGCGCGATTTGAGCGCCAAAAAAGGCGGTTGGCTGGGAACGGCAATCAGTTGGCCTGTTTTAAGATATTTTAGCCCGGTAGTTGGTTTAGTGATTTTTGCCGCTTTGATTGTTATTGGGGTTTTGATTGTTGGCGAGTTGCTGCCCAAGCGGCCAAAAGACGAAGAAGAGGAGATAAGCGGAACAAACAAAGAAGACGACCAAGAAAAAGAGGTTGAGCCGTTAAGAAAAGAGCAGGCGGTGAAACCTAAATTGGAAATAAAAATTTTGGATTTGCCTAAATATAAAAAGGAAGCGGGCGTTAAGGATTTGGAGAAGGTTGAAAAAATATCTTCTGAAGCCGCAACGATTAAGATTGACGATGATTATAAACGTCCGCCATTGAGTTTGTTTGACACTGAAGAAGAAAAGCCGGCCAGCGGAGACACCAATTTGAATGCCTCGGTTATTCAAAAAACCCTGGGTAATTTCGGTATTGCCGTGGAAATGTCCGAGGTTAATGTAGGCCCCACGGTAACGCAATATACTTTAAAGCCGGCTGAGGGCGTGAAATTGGCTAAGATTACCACCTTAAATAATGATTTGGCATTGTCATTGGCGGCTCATCCTATTAGAATTGAGGCCCCTATACCGGGTCGTTCGTTGATGGGCATTGAAGTGCCCAATAAGATTAAGGCTAAAGTAAAGTTAGGCACTTTAATAGTCACTCCGGAATTTCAGAGAAACACCACACCTTTATATGTTGGTTTGGGATTAGATGTAATGGGTAGTCCGATTTTTGCTAACTTGGGCGGTATGCCCCATTTATTAGTAGCCGGGGCAACCGGCTCGGGCAAAACGATTTGTTTGAATTCTTTGATTATGAGTTTGGTTTATCGTAATTCGCCTAAGGTGATGCGGTTGATTTTGATTGACCCTAAACGAGTTGAGTTTCCTGTTTATGGCGACTTGCCGCATCTTTTAACGCCAGTTATTTTGAATGCCCGAAAGGCAGTTAATGCTTTAAATTGGTTAGTTGGCGAAATGGAACGTAGGTTTGAAGTTCTGCGGGAATTTGGCGCTCGCGACATTGGTTCTTACAATCACGATTTAGCCCGAAAGCCCAGAAAACAAGAAGAGGGGTTTGAACAATTGGCCTATATTATTTTGATTATTGACGAATTGGCTGATTTAATGATGTCTAAAGGCAAGGAGGTGGAAGCGGCCATTGTGCGGCTTAGCCAACTGGCACGAGCCGTGGGCATTCATTTAGTTGTAGCCACTCAACGTCCCTCTGTGGAGGTGATCACGGGTTTGATTAAAGCCAATATCACTTCGCGCATTGCTTTTCAAGTAGCCAGTCAGATTGATTCGCGAACTATTTTAGATATGGCTGGCGCGGAAAAATTACTGGGCCGAGGGGATATGTTGTTTTTGTCTGCGGAGTTTTCTCGGCCAAAACGTATTCAGGGTAGTTTTGTCAGCCCGTTGGAAATTAAAAAGGCCGTGAATTATATTGCCAAAGAAAATGCTCCGGAGTCCCCGCTGCAGGAATTCAGTGAAATAGAAGAAACGGAAAATGGAATTATTACAGGTGGAATAAATGGCAATGGCAATGGAACAGAGCGTAATTTAGAAGAGGAGATTACTAATTTTGCCGCGCCCGACGAACTCTATGAAGAAGCCAAGCAGGTGGTTTTACAGTATAAAAGGGCGTCGGCTTCTTTATTGCAACGGCGATTGCAGATTGGTTATGCCCGAGCCGCTCGGCTCTTAGATTTTTTGGAAACCAATGGCGTGGTGGGTCCGGCTGATGGCGCCAAACCGCGTGATATTTTGCTGGAAAGCGAAGACGACAAAGTTAGGAAAGAATTTCAAGACCCAAGCAATTTGGAGTTTGAGTAAACATTTTATTAAAATTAACACTGTTGCAAAATATAAGCGATCGCTTATATTTTGCAACAGTCGGTTTCAATTTCTAAAATTAAAAATTAAGTCAATAAAATTTAATCAATAAAAGTAGGACTTACGGGTTTGCCGTCATTCTGAGCCAGCAGGCGAAGAATCCGACACGCAGTGTCGCCCTGAGGCGATAGCCGAAGGGTCTCAACCACTGAGATCCTTCGGGATTACCCTCAGGATGACGGCTATCGCCGTCATATTTTTCGGGCTGGTACCCTCAGAATGACACTTTGAAGGGCAAACCCGTAAGTCCTAAAAAGTTGAATAAAAATTAAAGATTATCAAAAGTATGGTAAAACAAAAAAAAGAGCACAAAAAAATATCAGGACTTGAAGACGCTTTGGAGGAAATTCGTCAAAGGTTCGGCGAGGGCGCTATTATGAAGTTAGATAGCGTTAGGCATGTTGATGTTGACGCTATACCGACCGGCGCTATTTCTTTGGATTTAGCTTTGGGCGTTGGCGGTGTGCCGCGGGGCCGTATTATTGAGATTTTTGGGGCGGAATCCAGCGGAAAAACCACTTTGGCTTTACATATTGTGGCTGAGGCCCAGCGCAAAGAGGGTGTTTGCGCTTATGTGGACGCTGAACACGCAATGGATCCAGAGTACGCCGGTAAAATTGGCGTAAATATGAAGGACTTATTGATTTCACAACCCGACTCAGGCGAACAGGCCTTGCAGATAGTGGAAACATTGGTTAACTCGGGCTCAGTAGACCTGATTGTGGTTGATTCAGTGGCGGCTTTAACCCCCAAGGCGGAAATTGAAGGTGAGATAGGCGACCAGCACATCGGCCGGCAAGCCCGTTTGATGAGCCAGGCGTTGCGCAAACTGGCCAGCGAAGTGGCCAAAACCAACACCACCTTGATTTTCCTTAATCAAATCAGAATGAAAATCGGTGTGTTTTTTGGGAATCCTGAGACGACGCCGGGAGGTCTGGCCTTGAAGTTTTATTCATCAGTGAGGGTTGAATTAAAAAGAATCGCTCAAATTAAAAAAAGCGAGCAGATTACTGGTTCGCGCATCAGAGCCAAAATTGTGAAAAACAAAGTAGCCGCTCCTTTTAAAACAGCTGAGCTTGACATTTACTGGAACGAAGGCATTTCAAAGACAGTTGATTTCGTTAATGCCGGGCTTAAATACGGAATAATTAAAAAGACCGGCAACTCTTTTCAGTTTGCTGATAAAAAGTTCGGCCAAAGCACCGAAGCAATCAAGGCCGCTTTTAAGGAAGATAAAAAAATAGAAGCAGAGTTAAAAAAAGCAATTTTAGAAGCTGTAAAAGAGGAGGAGAGGAAGTGAGATAAGTGATAAATAAGTGATTAAGCGATTGAGTGAGTTAAATGTAAAACAAAAAGAATTCCGCTGGAATAGCGGAATTCTTTTTGTTTTAATTATTTCTTTTATTCTCTAACAAAAGGCAGCAATGCCAAAAATCTGGCTCTTTTGATGGCCCTTGTTAAGTCCCTTTGATGCTTAGCGCAAAGCCCGGTTTTTTTTCTGGAGCGGATTTTAGCCGACACAGCCGTAAATTTTTTCAAAAGTGCGGTCTCTTTAAAATCCACTTCTCCCTTTATTCCTTTTTGACAGAAATAACAATGCATAACTTTTGTGAAGCAAAAGAAATTCTAAATCCGAAATCCTAAACTCTAAACAAATTTCAAATTCAAATACTTTAAATTCAAAACGGTTTTGAATTTTGGGTTTTAGATTTGTTTAGAATTTAGGATTTAGAATTTGTTTCGTGCTTCGTGCTTCGGATTTCCTTTTAATTTTGGTTTAACCAAAATTAAAAAGGTATATCTTTTACATCAATTTCGCCGGTGTCTTTTTCAATAAAGCCATTGAATGATTCGGTTTCTTCAATAACAGGTATCTCTTCTTTTATGGTTGATGGGGGTTTGTTGGCAGGGCTCGGATTTGGATTTGAACTTGGATTTGGCGATGGATAGGCCTGCCCGGAATAACTACTGCCTACGGGTTTGGGCCCCAGTTGTAAACGTTCAGCAAAGATTTCCGTTCGGTAATGTTTAACGCCTGCCTGGTCTTGCCAGTTTCTGGTGCGCAACCTGCCTTCAATTAAGGCCAAAGAACCTTTTTTTAGATATTGGGCGATTATTTCAGCCGTTTTACCGAAAGCCACTATATTATGAAATTCAACCTCTTCTTGTTTTTGTTTATTTTGGTCATAATAAACACGATTGGTCGCTATGCTAAAATTAACCACGGTGCCGCCTGAAGGCAGCACTTTTCTTTCTGGGTCGCGGGTTAAATTGCCTAAAACAAACACCTTATTTAAGTTCATATAGTTTATCGTTTATAGTTTATTGTTCCAGTATTTTATCAAGGTCTTCTTCAATTTGTTTAAGGTCGGCTTTTTTTTCTTCATCCCCGATTTTTTTCTTGCGGGGCGGTTTCTTTTCAGTTTTTTCTTTTTTAGGGGCGGTTTCTTTTTTTGCTTCTTGGGCTGATTTATCCGGGGCTGGTTGTTCTTCTGCGGAAATTTTTACTTTTAACTCGTTAGCTTGAGAGGGAATAACTTTTTCCGGTATGTTTAAAATCGGACCTTCCTGGATTTGTTTTTTGTTAAGCAGTAAAAATCTTAAAATTTTTTCTTCTTTTTCTAAAGTTTTTTTAATTCTTTCCGCTTTTTCAGGTTCGGTTTCAAAAATCATACTGAACAAAAAAGCCGCATTTTGTTTTTTAATAGGATAACTTAGCCCTATTTTTTTAGGGTTTTCCATTTTAATTGTTTTGTCTTTTTCAATTTTTGCCTCTATGTCTTGAGCAAAGGCAATGGCTTGCTCATCGTTGAAATTAGGCGACAATAAACAAGTTAGTTCGTAGAGTTTCTTTAACATATAGTTATTTTACCGATAATCATTGAAAAGTCAATGCAGTGTATAATGCAACCCAATTTTGGACTGGTTGAGATGGGCGAGGTGAACTTGTATTTGTCAATTTTATGCTTGTATTGAGCGCTGCTCTGGGTTAAAATAGTAAATATTATGTCTAATGATTTAATTGAATCGTTTTCTGGAGTGAGGGGAATTTATGGCAGCGGCATTACCGCTGATTTATTGAGACGGTATATTTTTTGTTATTGCAAGTTGTTTAAAGGAAAATTAAAGGCAGTAGTGGTGGCTGGCGATACTCGTCCTTCAACTTTGGTTTTAAAAAAAGCTGCCATTGTTGCTTTTCGGTCTTGCGGGGTTAAAAAAGTTATTGATGTTGGCATAGTGCCGGTGCAGGTTTGCGAGTATGCTATTTTAAAATTCAAAGCCAACGGGGGCATTTATATCACTGCCAGCCATAATGAGCCCGAATATAACGGCTGGAAGATTTTAAAGAAAGACGGCGCTTTAATTTATGCCCGTCAAAGCGAAAAATTGATTGAGGCGGTTCATAAAATGAAACCGAGTTCTTTGTATAAAAGTAACTCGGCTCCTTCCTCATCTTATGTTATGCATAAAGAGAATGAGGCGCTTGATTATTATGTTAAGTATGTTTTAGGTCGGTTGGGCAAGGCGGCTATTCAAAACATTAAAAAGGCCGGTTTTCAAATTTTAATTGACCCAAACGGCGGCTCATCTATAAAGACCTTAAAAAAACTACTTTCTTTGTTAAAAGTGCAGGCCCGGTTTGTCAACGATAAAGTTGGTCATTTCAATCGCTTGGTTGAGCCAAATAAAGAGTCGTTGGCTTATTTGGATAAGTATCTAAGAGGGGAGCAATTTGAGTTTGCCGCTGGTTTTGACAGCGATGCCGATAGAGTAGAGTTGGTTGTTACTTCGCAAACTGCTTATGCTCGCGATTTAGGTCCGGTGGTCTCGGGTAATTATGTTTTGTCTTTGGCTTGCGACGCGATGCTGCTTGGCACCAAGGGTCAGGTGGTTGTCACCAATGATGCCACTGCTTATTTGGTGCGGGATGTAATAAAAAAATATGGCGCTGTGATGAAAGAGGTTGAGGTGGGCGAGATGGTGGTGGTGGAAGAAATGGAAAAGCAAAAAGGGCTGATTGGCGGTGAGGGCTCTAATGGCGGGGTGATTATTCCGCCGATTAAATGCCGTGACGGCATTATGACTCTGTGTTTAATTTTAAAGTTAATGGCTCAAAATAAAAGAAAGTTTAGCAATATTTTAGAAGAGTATCCTCGGTATTATTGGTCGCACCATAAGATTGCTTGCCAGCCCGAGCAGTCATTCAAAATTAAAAATGCCTTGGAGAACTATTACAGGGAAAAGGGTTATGCGATTAAGAAAACCGGCGACCAAAGCGGCGGGCTAAAGGCCTTGGCTGATGAGAGTAATTTTATTTGGTTTCGCCAGTCAAAAACCGAGCCAGGAATTTTTCGGTGTTATATTGAGGGTAACAACAAGGAAAAAGTTGAAAAATTAGCCAAGGAAGGTCTTATTTTATTTAACAAGTTTTCTAATTAAAAAATATATGGAACTTTTTAGAGCTTACGATATTCGGGGGCAATACCCCAAAGACATTAACGACGACATTATTTATAAAATCGGTCGCATTTTGGTAAAAACATTTAACGCCAAAAAAATAGCGGTGGGCCAGGATGTCAGCTTGGCCACCCCCAAAATTTATCAAACGTTGATAAAAGGTATAATAGACCAAGGTTGCGATGTGATTGATTTAGGGATTGCTGGCACTGATGTTGTCTATTTTAGCACTGGTCATTATGGATATGACGTGGGCATTGAAATAACCGCTTCGCACTCGGCTGGGTATTTGAGCGGCATAAAAATTATCGGGCCCAATGCCAGCCCTTTTGGCATGGGTTTTGGCATGGAAAAATTAAAAGATGACTTTTTAAATTATCAGGAAACGGCTTGCGATAAAAAAGGCGGACTCGTAAAAAAAGATGTTTGGGACGATTTTATCAATAATGCCATTAGTTTTGTCGGCGGGGCAGGCAATATAAAGTCCTTAAAAGTTGTTATTGACGCTTCCAATGCCGTGGGGGCTTTGGAGATTGACCATTTACAAAAACATTTGCCGCAGATAGAGTTTGTTAAAATAAATTGGACTTTAGACGGTCATTATCCCGGGCACCAGCCCAATCCGTTTTTAAGAGAAAACAGATTGCAATTGGAAGCAAAAGTAAAACAAGAAAAAGCTGATTTCGGCATTGCTTTTGACGGAGACGCGGATAGAATTTATTTTGTTGACGAAAGGGGCGATTTAATCTTTGGCAATTATATCAATGGATTTATTGCTGAAAAAATGTGTCAACAGCATCCGGGCGGCATAGTAATTCACGATATTCGCGCCATGAGATTTATTAAAGACCGTGTTTTGGCTTCAGCTGGCATGCCAAAGTTAGAGCTTGTCGGGCATGCTTTTTTTAAGAACCGCATGAAAAAAGAAAACGCTCTTTTTGGCGGCGAGGGCACGGGACACATTTACTACAATTTTGGCGATTATATGGTGGAAAATAGCATCATCGCTTTTTTGCAGGTTTTGCAAATTGTCTCTGAATCAGGCAAGAGTTTAAGGGAATTAGCCAAAGAGCCGCGGCTCAAATTCCCGGTTATCGGTGAGTATAATTTTGCTTTGCCTGGTTTTACAGCTAGCGACGATTTAACCCCAGCGGCTTTGACTGCTATGGAAAAGATCTTGGCAGTTATCAGGGAGAAATACTCTGATGCTGAAATTTCTGACTTTGATACTTTAAGCGTGAAATATCCTGATTGGAATTTTAACATTCGGCCTTCAGCCAATGACCCGCTGATTCGTTTTTCCGCTGAAGCAAATGATGTAAGGTTGCTGCTGCAAAAGCAGAAAGAAATTTATGATTTGCTGATTGGCGCTGGCTGTACTTTCGTCAATGACACGGGCGTGGTGCAATATCAGGATTAGACCTGTTTCAAAGATAAAAAAGTGAAACAGTAGACGTTCTGATTACTGATAAAATTTATCAGGAGTTGAGTTTAATGGTGGGCAAGTTTGGGAGCGAATATAGGATTTGAGCAGGATGGCAAGCATCAAAATTATGAGCGGCCGGTGATTATTCTTAGAAAATTTAATAAAGATGTTTTATGGATTTTACCTTTCACTTCTAAAGAAAAATTGGGTAGGTACTATTTTGCGACTGAATACGTAGGAGAAAAATCGTTTATTATATTATCTCAACTGAGAATTATCAGTTCTAAAAGATTAATAAGAAAAATTCGCACTATACCAAAAAATGAATTTTTGATTTTGAGGGAAAAAATTAAAAATCTTTTATAAAAAAACGGATGCCACCCTTGCGGGTGGCATCCTCGGAGCCTTTAGGCCATTTGTGATTGTATTATAGCAAATAATCTCAAAAAGTAAAGGTCAAGAGGTTTTTCCACAGGTGGAATCTTTAGGCTAAGCCCATAGCAATTCTG
>CAYVXQ010000019.1:11064-11548 GCA_964454625.1 uncultured Candidatus Saccharibacteria bacterium | reverse complement strand
ACCATCATTTTACCATTTTTTTGTCTAAAATCATTTATTAAGCAACAGGTCTAATGCCAAACAGAGGATTATTGATAAATTTGTGAAGAAATAGGGGGTTATGTAGGTAATCCAAAAACCTTTATTGAAAGCTAAAATTTTGGTAACATCTAACTAAATTCACCCGCAATCCATTTTGAGATCCCGCCGTCCGCTCGCAAAAAATTCTGGCCGTCTAATCAGGCGGGCAAAAAAGAACTTATCCACGCCATAACGAAATTTGATGTAGAATATCCTCTCTTTAAAAACTGGGGAGAGGTTAAATTTAGCCGCGACGAAAATGAGGAGAGGTTTGAAAATTTCTCTTTTAGTTTAAAGGTTGCTTGAAACATTAGAAATTGATAAAATAAAGAAAAGGTAAAACAATATTTTAATAAGCAAACAAATACTATGAAAAATAAAATTGCAATGTTAGTCGTTGTTTTGCTCCTGGTTTTAGTTGGCG
>CAYVXQ010000019.1:0-10964 GCA_964454625.1 uncultured Candidatus Saccharibacteria bacterium | reverse complement strand
AATTGGGAAGATTATTTTGGCGAGACGACCATTGAGGACTTTGAAAAAGAATTCGGCGTGAAGGTGAATCTTGAGACCTATGACAATGAAGACACGATGCTCTCTTCAATTCAATCAAATCCAAGCGGCTATGACATAGTTGTTGCCAGCGATATTTTAGTGAGAGAAATGATTGATATGAAATTATTGTCTCCAATAAACCTGAACAATATTCCAAATTTCAAAAACATCGCAGGCGAGTATAAAAATCCCTTTTATGACCCTGGAAATAAGTATTCTGTTCCTTATATGTGGGGAACAAGTGGCTTGGCTGTCAATCGTAAGTACATCAAAGAAACCGAACCAAGCTGGTCAATTCTCTGGAATCCAGAGCACAAAGGAAAAATTAGCATGCTCAACAATATGCAAGATGTCATCGGAGCTGCTTTATTCTATTTAGGATATTCCGGAAACTCAATCAATCCAACAGAATTAGAAGAAGCAAAGAACCTGCTTTTAAAGCAAAAACCTATTTTAAGGGGCTATGAAGATACCATAACGATTAGAGACGATTTAATTTCTGAAAAATTATGGGTAGGGCATATTTATAGCGGAGACGGAGCTTTCGCGGCAGCTGAAAACGAGAATGTAGCATACATAATACCCAAAGAGGGAGCTTTTATCACGGTAGATAATTTTCTTATACCAATCGGCGCTCAACACAAATATACCGCTGAGGTTTTTATCAATTTTGTGCTCCGGCCTGAGATGAGCGCCAAAATTGCCAATTATCTCTGGTACGCTAATACCAATGAAGCGGCCCGGGAATTTACAGACCCCGAAATACTCCAGAATGCCTCTCTTTATCCGCCAGAAGAAGTTAAAGATAATCTTGAATCCTCTGGATATTTTGGCGGGGTGGAAGCCGTGGCAATATATAATCAGATTTGGGCCGAGCTGCAACGTTTACCCCGTTAGAATTCCGCCGAAAAATTTTCAAATTTTGCGGCAGTAAAATGGCTATCCAGAGTGCCCGCCTAAAAACGAAAATGATTTAGGTTTTATGTAAATCATTGTCTCAAAGCTTAAACTAATTTTTCTTTTTTTATAAAAAATCGACTGCATATTAGCAGTCGATTATATTTACTCTGAAAGTGCTTCAAGATTTACAAAAAGACAAAAGTTCGTCTAATTCATAAATCTTGTATTTTTGGATGCTGCATTCACGTTCAGCGAGCATTCTGTCATAATTAAAATATTTATCCAACAGGGATGTCCGGCGCAACCACTCATTGGGAATCCGAAGTTGCTCAACCAAGAGCCGCCCCTCGGTTTCAAAGTAGGAACGTGCTTCTGAATATTGAGCGATAGGGCACGAATCATCAACACGCCAGACACCGTCTCTTGGTCCAAAAACAAGGGGATAGATGAGACACATAACAGGTTTGAAGAGTTTGATTTCACACGAATAATCCCTTGAATTCAAAAAAACACAAGGGACAGAACATTTCAAGATGTCAACAATCTCACCATTTATCCGAACGCCATCTAAGCATTTTGCACGGAAGGATTCTATTGGCTCTCCTTTCTTTTGCGTTATAAATTCGGCTTCGCCTGGCAGTAAAGCGCTGATTTGGTTGTGTTCGCATGCTCCGCATTTGGCGCAAATTAGAAAGGTCTTATTTGTGTCCCCATGAAATTTTTCATGGAAACAAAACAGGTCTCGGAACATCTTCTCACCCCCTAATGTTGTTTGTAATGTTTTTAGGATGCTTTCACCTCGTTGAAAAGTTGTTCATAATATTTTGTCGCATCCCCCGCGTCCTTTTGGAACTCACATCCATCTAAGACCTCTTGGGGCGGATAGATAGATGGGTCGTTTAGGATTTCGGGTTTTATGAATTTGTGTGAAGCTTCATTCGGGTTGGCATACCAGGTGAAATTGGAAATTTCAGCGCTAACTTCAGGGAGCAGAAGGTAGTTGACAAACACCTCCGCAGTGTACTTATTCTTTGCGCCTTTGGGGATGCACATATTATCAACCGCCATGTCAGTGCCCTCATTTGGTATAACATATTTTATCGCTTCGTTCTCCTTCATCACCTGAAAGACATCGCCGCTGTATCCCTGGGCTAACCAGATATCGCCTGATTTCAAAAGGTCTATGTATGTGTCACTGGTATACACTTTGACCAAGGGCTTTTGTTCAATAAGCTTTTGATTAGCTTCTTTAATCTGATTAGGGTCGGTCGTATTGATTGAGTAGCCCAAAACCCTAAGAGCTGGATTTGCAAGCCCACGCATATCGTCTAACATAGATATGCGACCTTTATACTTTTCGTTCCAGAGAATACTCCAGCTATTCACCTCCTCTTTTACTTTCTCAGTATTGACGCCTATGCCTGTGGTCCCCCAAAGATACGGTATTGAGTGCTTGTTCCCAGGGTCAAACGAGAGGTTCTTAAATTTTTCCGCGATGTTCTTAAAATTAGGGATATTCGTCAGGTCAAATTCCTCCAGTAAGCCTTGCTCACTCATCATACCAACCATGTAGTCACTGGGGAATATCAGGTCATAGCCGGTCGCTCCAGCTTGAAGTTTCGCTAATAATTCCTCGTTGCTGGAATAATTGTCATAAATGACTTTTACACCAAATTCCTTTTCGAAATTCGGTACAGCGCTCTCGCTTATGTAATACGACCAGTTGTAAACGTATAACTTATCAGAAAGTTCACCAGCGTCCTTTTCTTTTTTAGAGCATGAAATGCCACCCAGTCCCAAAACAGCGGACGTACCAATAAGCGAAGCAGTTTTGAGAAATCTTCGCCTTGTTATTTTCAACATTATTCACCTCATTATATTAAAATTAAAGAACTAAACTAGCTTCTTATAGAATAGCACATTATTTCAAAACGTTCAATTGCTTGAAACGCGCAGGGCATTGCATGCCTTTTGATTTAAGAGTTGCTTGAAACATTAGAAATTGATACAATAAAGCAAAGGTAAAGCAAAGGTAAAAAATTTAAAATATTTTTTAAAAACATGAAAAATAAAATTGCAATGTTAGTCGTTGTTTTGCTCCTGGTTTTAGTTGGCGTTTTAGGATATTTCCAGCTTACAAAAGAAGAAGGGTCCCAACCGACTGCCGAAAAGCTGTCGCCGGTGTTAAATATTTATAATTGGGAAGATTATTTTGGCGAGACGACCATTGAGGACTTTGAAAAAGAATTCGACGTGAAGGTGAATCTTGAGACCTATGAGGATGAGCTTGTTATGTTGGCTACCGTCCAGTCGGATCCAAAAAAGCACGATATAATTATCGCCAGCGATACTCTAATCCAAGAAATGGTTAGTATGCAATTATTGGCTCAGATAGATATGGCCAATATTCCAAATTTTAAAAACATAGCAGAAGAGTTTAAAAATCATCCTTATGATCCTGAAAACAAACACTCGGTGCCTTATATGTGGGGAACAAGCGGCTTGGCTGTCAACCGTAAGTATATCAAAGAAACGGAACCGAGTTGGTCAATTCTCTGGAACCCTGAATATAAAGGAAAAATTAGTATGCTCAGCAATATGCACGATACCATCGGAGCTGCTTTATTCTATTTAGGATACTCAGGAAACTCAACCAACCCGGCAGAATTAGCCGAAGCAAAAAACTTGCTTTTAAAACAAAAACCTATTTTAAGAGGATACGAAGACAGCGCAACAATTATGAATAGTTTAATTTCTGAGGAACTATGGGCGGGCCATAGTTATAGTGGAGTTTTTGCGTCAGCCAAGAATGAGAATGTGGAATATCTAATACCTAAAGAAGGCGCTTTTATTTGGACAGATACTTTAGCTATACCAATTAGCGCTCAACATAAATACACCGCAGAGCTCTTTATTAATTTTATCCTTCGCCCCGATGTCAGCGCCAAGATCGCTAATTATCTTTGGTATGCCAACACCAATAAGGCGGCCAAAGAGCTTACAAATCCCGAGATACTTCAAGATCCTACTCTGTATCCGCCAGAAGAAGTTAAAAAAAAGCTTGAGCGCAATAAGGATGCAGGAGAATTGGGTGAGGCAATAGCAATATATAACCAGATTTGGGCGGAACTGCAACGTTCAGAATAACCATTAGAACATCATAGCTCGTTATTATGTTTAAAATTGTCTTGAGAAAAAAAATCATTTTCCTTTTTTTGTTTTTTGGGCTTTTACCTTTGGCAGTTACATTTTTTTTAACTGTCGTTCAAATTCAAAAACCCTTAAGAGAAACAGTTAACAATAACTTGACATCGTTAGCTGATGAAGTCGTAACCAGCGTGGAAAAAACAGTCCGGGCTGTTTACGCTGACATTGAACTTTTATCTGCCAATCCGTTAATTAGGTCAAACGAGACAAGTAATGAAGGAAAGTTGTCTGAGATAAAAAAAATACAGGATTTCTATGGAATTTTTGAAGACATCACTTTGATTGATTTAGAAGGCAATGTCATTATTTCAACCACTTACAAGTATCGGGGCGACTGGAAGAATAAACAATGGTATCAAGACGCCAAACAAGGGAAAAGTTCAGTTTCTCCCGCGCATATTATTTTGGGTCCTTATAAAGTAATTTTGTCGTCAACCGCGCCGGTAAAAGACGAAGAAGGAAAAATCATAGCCGTAGTAGCTGGTCAAGTAAATATGGAAACAATCTGGGAGACCACTAATGATATTAAAATTGGCCGCCAGGGTTTTGCTTTTATGGTTAATAAAGAAGGACGTTTTATTGCTCAACCAGAAAAAGAAAAAATACTAAGTATGGCGCCTTACCTTTATTTTACCGAAGAAATTTTTTCTAAAAATAGCGGAATAGTAAATTATACTAATGAAAATAAAGAAAAAATGATTGGCGGCTTCGTTTCATTTTCTGATGCGAAACTAAGAGAACAGCTGGGCTGGAAAGTAATCATTGCTCAACCAGAAAGCGAGGCGTTTGCCTTAGTAAGTATATTCCAAAGGCAGGTTATTATAATTTTTTTGGGTGGTTTTCTTCTTCTTTTACTCATAAGTTATTTACTCAGCAGCAAAATTGTTATTCCCTTGAAAGAACTGATTAGCGCGACGAAAAAAGTTGCAGTTGGCGAGCTTGAGAGCAAAATTGAAATAAAAACCGGCGACGAGATTGAGGACTTAGGAAAGTCGTTTAATCAAATGGCTGATGATTTGAAAAAATCCAGAACTGCTTTAGAAGAATCAAATAAGGTTTTAGAAATTAGAGTGGCCGCCCGCACTAAAGAACTGAAAGAGTTTGCCCAGGGACTTGAAGATAAAGTAAAAGAAAGAACCACGGAATTACAAGGAAGAGTGGAGGAACTGGAAAGATTTTACAGATTAGCGGTTGGCCGGGAGCTGAGAATGATAGAGCTGAAAAAGAAATTGAAAAATTAAAAGGTCGCAAAGTTAAAATAGAAGCAGATAAACGTGGATAACTACACGGCTAAACGGGTTCTTGCGCCTTACTATCAACGTAAATCCGCTTCAATAAAATAAGTCATGAAACATAAAACCTGAACTTATTTTATTAGATAATATTTCATGCTTTATGTTTCAAGTTTTAAGAATATGTTTAAAGCAGGTGTAGGCAGAAGTAATAAAACAATAGCCGAGGAAGCTGGAAAAGAGGCCTGTCAGAAAGCCTTAGATCGGGTCGGGGGGAAAGCCGACTTAATCATTGTTTTTTCCTCAGTTGTTTATAGTCAAGAAGAGGTACTTGAAGGAGTGAGAAGTAGGTCCGGAAAAGTTCCTCTGGTCGGCTGCAGTGATTCCGGAGAGATTACCACCGAAGGACCGGTGTCGCAACATGTGGCAGTGATGGCTTTAAACTTAGATAAGGTTGATTTCAGTGTTGGAATAGGGAAAGGAACCGATAAAGATTCTTTCCGAGCAGGAAAAGAAGCGGCCGAGGCAGTAAAAAAGAATGCTAAAAAACCCTTGTCTCTGTTTATGATGTTTTTAGATGGGTTAGCTGAAAACGGAGCAGCGGCAGTCAGAGGGGCGCAGTCGGTCTTGGGTAAAGATTTTCCAATTATGGGCGGCTCGGCTGGAGATGATTTTCTTTTTCAAAAAACTTATGAGTATGATAATGATGATATTTTGACCAATGCGGTAGTCGGAGTAGGGCTTTCCGGCATCTTCTCTTTTGGAACAGGGGTCCGTCATGGCTGGGAACCGGTTGGTCTTCCTATGAAAGCGACTAAGGCTGAGGGAGGTAAGTTAATAGAAATAAATAACAGGCCCGCTCTTTCTATTTATGAGGATTATTTTGGGAAAAAGGCCGAAGAGTTAACTAAAGAACCGATTGCCAAGATGGCTTATACCTATCCTTTGGGAATGAGCATTGAAGGCAGTCCTGAGTTTTTGATTCGCGATGTTGTTATTGCCAATGAGAAAGGGGAGATTACCTGCGCGGCCGAAATTCCCGAGGGCTCGGAGATTCGTTTGATGATAGGCGACCCTGACAAGGCCATTCAGGCGGCAAAAGAGGCGGCCGAAAATGCTCAAGCGCAACTTAAAGGAGCGGCCCCAAAAGCAATTTTTATTTTTAATTGCGTAGCTCGTTACAAACTCTTAGGTTCAAGAATCAGAGAGGAAATTTCCGCCATTCAAGATGTCTTAGGAAAAGAAGTGCCCTTGATTGGTTTTTACACCTATGGAGAAATAGCTCCTTTGGGCGGAAAATTGGGGGCTGATTGCCAATCTGTTTTCCATAATGAGACAATGACTTTGTTGGTGTTGGGAGAATGACAAAAAACTAAAAGTGGAAAATTAAGCGCATAGTTTAAGAGTTTTTTAATTCAATGGAAAAAAATTCTTCTTACAAAGAAGTTATTAAAGATAATATAAAAGAGACAGAACTTCAAACGAGCATTGATGAGCCCTTTGCCCCTAGCCAAAGAAGGAAAGAGGAGCTTGTTGAATTAGATCGGATTGCCAAGATGTTGGTGAGGCGAGACCTCGCCCTTACTGAAATGAGAGAAAAAAGAGAAGAAGAATTCCAAGAGTTAGAAAAAAGGACCAAAGAACTCACCGAGTCAAAACAGGCCCTGTTGAATATTTTAGAGGACATTGAAGAAGAAAGGAAAAAAGCTGAAAAAGAAAGAGATAAAACCTTGGCTATTATTAAAAATTTTGCCGATGGCCTTTTAATGATTGAGTCGGGCTTTATAACTCTTTTTAATCCCAAAGCAGTTGAATTTTTCAAGATTTCCGACAATGAGATAATCGGCAAGAACATTGAATTTTTTGATAAGCATCAAACATTGTTTACTCTTTTTGATTTGATAAAGCAGAAGGGCAGCTCGTTTCTTCGGGCAGAACTTAAGATGGCCAACGATTTAATTTTGGAGGTTTCTGGGGTTTGCATTAACAGAGAAGGAGCTTGCGAGGCCCAAATAATTATCCTCCATGACATTACCAGGGAAAAAATGATGGAAAGAATGAAAACAGAATTTGTTTCCATCGCCGCCCATCAATTGAGAACGCCTTTATCAGCCATTAAATGGATTTTGAGCATGCTTTTGGGCGGCGATGTTGGAGAGATGTCGTTTGAGCAAAAAGAGTTGCTTGAAAGGACATACCAGAGCAATGAAAGAATGATTCATTTAGTAAATGATTTGTTAAATACTACTCGTATTGAAGAAGGCAAGTTTTTGACTAAAATCGTGCCACAGGACATCGGAGATTTAGTCAAAAAAATCGTAAAGTCATCATTTGAGGAGGAAGTTAAAAGAAAGGGCCTAAACTTTGATTGCCAGCTTCCCAAGGGTCGTTTGCCCAAAGTGGACGCTGATGTTGATAAACTTACTTTAGCTATTCAGAATTTAATGGACAATGCTTTAAATTATACAAAAACAGGCGGTATAAAAATTACCTTAAGTTTCAATAAAGACGAGAATAGTTTTCTTTTTTCTATTATTGACACCGGCATTGGTATTTCTAAAGAAGAACAACCGCGGGTCTTTAGTAAGTTTTTCCGCTCGTCTATGGCTGTTAAAACCGAGACCGAGGGTAGCGGTTTAGGGCTTTTTATTACCAAGAATATTATTGACGCCCATGGCGGTAGGATTTGGTTTGAGAGCCAAGAAGGCCAGGGCAGCAGTTTTTATTTCTCTTTACCCGTTATTAAAGATTAAAATTGTTGAAATTTTTATTAGAAGGTTATAAAATAAATAAATGAGCCTCTAAATTTTCAATCCGCCTTTGGCGGAGCAGGAAATTTAGTCAGGCGAATTTACCCTGTTAAGTAATTTTAAATTTTTAGCAAAAAATTTAAAATTGAAATTTGCAAAATAAATTTCTACTTAATAGGGCGTAAGAATCCCTAAAACTCGCGGCTTAATAATAAGTTATCAAGCCGTTCGTTAAGTGTTTCTAATATGGCAAAAACAATTCTCATTATTGAAGATGAAGATATTATATTGGATTTGTTATCGCGACAATTAAAGGCCGAAAATTATATTGTCTACACAGCTAAAGACGGCGAGGTTGGTTTGGCTATGATAAAAGAAATTAAACCCGATTTGATTTTGCTGGATGTTATAATGCCTCAAAAAAATGGTTTTGAGGTGTTGGAAGAAAAACAAAAAGACATTTCTATAAAAGATATTCCGGTTATTATTATTTCTAATTCCGGCCAGCCGGTGGAAATAGCCAAAGCTCAATCTATGGGCGTCAATACTTGGTTGATAAAAACTGAGTTTGACCCTAAAGAAGTAAAAGAAAAAATAAAGAAACAAATCGGATAATATGAACAAAATTTTAATTATTGAAGACGACAAATTTTTAAGAGAACTGATGGTTAGAAAATTTGATACCGAAAAGGATTTTGAAATAAATA
Organism: uncultured Candidatus Saccharibacteria bacterium; assembly: GCA_964454625.1. Lineage (GTDB taxonomy): Bacteria > Patescibacteriota > Minisyncoccia > Minisyncoccales > CG1-02-41-26 > CG1-02-41-26. Next base: position 2,108 of record CAYVXQ010000019.1, on the reverse strand, counting down.
CGGCTGTTGACGGCGAGAGCGGTTTAAGGGCCATGAAAAAAGAAAAACCGGATTTAGTGCTTTTGGACTTGATTTTGCCTGGCATTGGCGGATTTGATGTTTTAAGTAAGATGAAAGAAGATGTGATTCTGTCGGGCATTCCGGTGATTATTCTTTCTAATTTAGGCCGGCAAGATGATGTTGAGAAGGGACTTAGCTTGGGAGCGGTTGATTATATGGTTAAAGCCCACTTTACCCCCAATGAGATTGTAGCCAAGGTTAGGCAGGTCTTGAGTAAAACTAATAACTAATAACTAATAACTAATAACAAATAACAAATAACTAATAACTAATAACAAAATTAAAAGTTATTTGTTTTATGTTATTTGTGAGAATCTTTGCCGGAATTGCCCGAAGTTGAGACAATTAGAAAGCAGTTGGCAAAAAAACTGATAGGCAAAAAACTGAATGGTAAAAAAATTGGCGAGGTTGCCAGGAGAGCAAAAATTTTAATCATTAAGTTTAGCGACAAAACCTGTCTGATTTTTCATTTAAAGCTCAGCGGCCAACTTATTTTTAACGGCACTCCTGGCAAATATACTCGCCAGGTTTTTAACTTTTCTGACGGCACTCGTTTGATTTTTAATGATGCAAGGAAGTTTGCTTGGTATAAAATAATGTCAGAGCAGGGATTCAGACGCCTTGAAAAGAAATTAGGGCCAGAGCCCTTTGACATAACCGAAAAACAGTTTTTTTCAATATTAGCCAAAAGGAGCCAGGCAAAAATCAAACCACTTTTAATGAATCAAGGATTTATTGCTGGCATTGGCAATATCTATGCCGATGAGATTTTGTTTGCTTCGGGTATTCATCCAACGAGACAGATAAAAACTTTGGATAATAAAGAAATTCGCCTGCTTTTTAAGAACATCAAAAAAATTTTAAAAGCAGCCATAAAAGCAGGCGGCTCATCGGTTAGGGATTATATTGACGCAGAGGCCGGACAGGGGGGTTATCAAAAATATCACAAGGTTTACCAAAGAACCGGGCAAAAATGCGTTAAGTGCGGGGGACTTGTCCAACGTATAAAATTGGGCGGAAGAAGTGCGCATTTTTGCCCAAAATGCCAACGGCCAAAGAATAATGATTTATGATTAATGATTTATGAATAGCTCTTATTCTTAAATTTTAAATCTTAAATTTTAAATCAGTTGTTATATTTTCTCTACGGACCCGAGACATATCGGCTCCAGCAAAAAGCTCGCGAAATTGAACAGCAATACTTGGCGGTTAATCAGGCAGTTTTGAATTTGGAAAAATTTGACGCGCAAAACATTGGCTTTACTGATTTTTGGCAGGCATTGTCTCAACGTTCAATGTTTGTTCAGAAGAAGCTTTTTTTTGTGGAAAATGTTTTCAATGTTGTTCAGTTTGCTAGTCAATTTGCCAAAAAAACTAAAGAGATTGCTCAGTCGTCAGATATTGTGGTGGTTTTGGAAAAAAGGGACTTGTCAGCCAAAAATCCTTTGTTTAAAATTTTGCTCAAGCAGGCCCGGGTTCAGGAATTTAAAAAATTAAAGGGCCAGCCGTTAAAGACCTGGATTAGAGAGGAGTTGGTTCAATCTAAAGCCCGGATTGACGAAAGCGCTTTAAATGTTCTTATTTTATTTGCGGATGATGATTTGTGGCGGTTGAGCAATGAATTGAAAAAATTAGCCAGTTATTCTAAAAATATTTGCGAAGAGGATGTTTTACTTTTAGTTAGGCCTAAAATTGAGTCGGAGATTTTCCGCACCATTGACAGTTTGGCTGAACGAGATAAGCCCCGGGCTTTGCATTTTTTACATAAACATCTCAATAAAGACGAAAGCCCTTTTTATGTTTTTTCAATGTTTGTTTATCAATTCCGTAATTTGTTGTCCGTTAAATCAGCCCTTGGCGAGTTTAGTCGTTTGAAAAAAATAGGGCTGCACCCTTTTGTGCTTAAAAAAACCAGTTTACAGGCCTCGCGTTTTTCCTTGGCTGAGCTGAAAAACATCTACCAGAAAATTTTTAAAATGGATTTGGCAATTAAAACCGGCAAAATCTCTGCCAATAACGGCTTGCGGATGTTGGTGGCGGAAATCTGA
>CAYVXQ010000018.1:0-11779 GCA_964454625.1 uncultured Candidatus Saccharibacteria bacterium | reverse complement strand
TGGGTTGATTTGATATTATAATAAAAAATCGGTGGCTCCAGACCGTCCGAAAACTGTCATTTTGAGCCGAAGGCGAAAAATCTCAACTTCGAGAACCTGCATAAACATTGGGATTCTTCACTTCGTTCAGAATGACAAATGGCAAAATTTGGAGTTTTCGGACGGTCTGAAGGCGGGCGGGCGCAAAATAAAAAATGTAGAGAAAACTTTTTTGCTGGGTGGCAAGCGTCAGCGAGCGGCGGCGGGGCGGAGCGTCAGTTTCGTTCAAAAAAGGTTCGCGCATTTTCAAACAAAGGGCACTGTTCTTTACATTATCAAAAGAAATGATTTTGTTTGAGCCGTTTTTTTTGTTTAACGGCGAATTTGTGATATAATGCGATAATTCAAATTTATGGTGAAACAAACAAGAAAAATAAATAATTTGTGTTCTTTTAGCGACCATAAGTATAAAATTTGCGTTTCCGGCGCGGCTGACCTTTTATGCTGTTCGCCCAATATTAAAGAATTGGGCGAGAGGTTGGGCCAGGAGATTGTTAGGCAGAGTTGTATTTTGCTTACCGGCGCTACCACTGGCGTGCCTTATTTGGCTGCCAAGGGCGCTAAAAAGGCCGGCGGGGTAAGTATCGGGTTTTCGCCAGCCGGCAGCAGGCAGGAGCACATTAACACTTATAAATTACCGGTTGATTATTTTGACCTGATTGTTTATACCGGCTTTGATTATGTCGGCCGAAATCTTATTTTAACAAAATCAGCCGATGGCGTGATTATTGTTTGCGGCCGGACAGGCACCCTTAATGAATTTACCATTGCTTTTGAGACGCGCACGCCTGTTGGCGTTTTGCAGGGTTCGGGCGGCACGGCTGATTTAATTGAGCCGGTTTTATCCAAGGGCTATCGGCCCAAAACTAAAATTGTCTATGACACTGACCCTAAAAAATTAGTGGAAAAATTAATTAAGGTCATTGCCGCTGAACAACGTAAAACTCTTCCCAAAGAAAGGTCGGCTATGTAATAATTTTTAATTTCCAATTTTTAAGCTATGGTTGTTAAAAAAAAGCCAGTTAAAAAGTCAGCAATCAAAAAGCCCAAAGATAAGAAAAAGGTCAAGAAGGCGATTGTTAAACCAGCCACCAGTAAACCAGTTATTAGCAAACCAAGCAGACCTATTGGCCAAGTTGTCCATTATTTTGACCATATTAAAGTGGCGGTTGTGAAATTATTCGCGGCCATAGCAGCGGGCGATACCATTAGAATTGTTGGTGGTAAGGAAACTGATTTTGAACAAAAAATACAGTCAATGGAAGTGGACCATCAGAAAATTACTAAAGCCAAAAAAGGTCAAGAAGTGGGCTTAAAAGTAAAAGAGAAAGTGCACGAGGGATACAAGGTTTATAAAGTTTAAAGCACGAAATCAGAAGCACGGATTGCTTGTTAGAAAGACACAAAACACAGAAGACAAAGCACAAACAGAACACAAAACATAACTTTACATAACTTTCAAAACACAAACTAAATCTTTAAATTTGTTTGTGTTTTGTGCTTTGGAGATTGTGTTTTGTTTGTAATTTGTGTTTTGTAATTTGTGCTTTATTATTTCGGATTTCGGATTTATTGTTTACTTATGAACAAAAGCCTGTTGGCCGGCGCTACTTTAGTTGGCACAATCATTGGCGCGGGAGTTTTCGCCATTCCTTATGTTTTTTCCCAGAGCGGAATCCTGCCTTGTTTAATTTATTTTTTGATTTTAGGGCCGGTTTTGATTTTGCTGCATTTGTTTTTTGGCGAGATTATTTTGCGCACCAATGAGGAGCAAAGATTGGTTGGTTATACTCAAAAGTATCTGGGCCGAAAAGCCAGGTTTCTGGTGGCTTTATCTATCTTTGTTGGCATTTTAGGGTCTTTGCTGGTTTATTTGATTTTAGCCGGTGATTTTTTGGGCCTTGTTTTGCCTGATTATTTCTCTCCAGCTCAATACTCAATTTTGCTCTGGGGTCTTTTAACTTTTCTGGTTTTTTTGGGCACTCGTTCAGTTGCCTTGGTAGAATTGATAATGGCCGCGGCCTTTTTATTTGTTGTTTCCATTATTCTTTTGTTTTGTCTGCCTCATTTTCATTTGGCTAACTTGGTTTCAGTGAACTTGCATCGGATTTTTTTGCCTTTCGGTATTTTTTTCTTTAGTTTGGTTGGTTGGTCAGCCATTGGGGAAACAGAAGATATCTTAACTGATAAAAAGAAGCTTAAAACAGTAATTATCGGCTCTTTAAGTTTTTGCGTTTTATTTTATTTTTTGTTTGGTTTAATAATCAGCGGGGTTTCTGGCTCGGGCACAACAGCCGAGGCATTAAAGGGGTTAGTGCCGATTTTAGGTTCTAAAGTAATGATTTTTGGAGCTCTATTCGGGATTTTGGTGGTAGCCACTTCTTTTTTAACCATTGCTAATTATCTTAAGAATACTTTTATTTTTGATTATAAAATGCCCTATTGGTTGGCTTTTGGCTTGGCTTGTTTTGCTCCGTTGCTGTTATTCTTGCTCGGCTTGCGTGATTTCATCGCGATAATTTCTGTGCTTGGCTCGGTTATTGGTGTTATTGAGGGAAGCGCTTTGGTCTTAATCTACAATAAGTCCAGAAGGTTGGGCAACCGCCAGCCCGAGTATTCTTTAAAAATTCCTTTGTTTTTGCTTTATCTTATAATTTTTGTTTTATTGGCTGGCGCTATTGCGCAAATTTTTTACAGTTAAATTGTTTGCTAACGAAAGCAATCTCTAACATGCAAAGCCAAGAAAAAGACAATTTAATTATCGCTCGGCTTTTTCCGCAAGAGAATGTTTTTGAACAGTTAAGAAATATTTGCCGAAAGCATAATATTAAAACCGGGGTTTTTATTTCGGCGGTTGGCCAGTTGAACCGGGCCGAGCTCGGCTTTTTTAGAGAAAAAGGCGATTATTTTCCTCAAAAGTTTGAGAGGCCAATGGAGATTTTAAATATGTCGGGCATTGTTTCTGAAAGCGAAGGCGGCTTTGACTTTCATTTGCACATTTCATTGGGCGGGGCCGATAAATCCGTGATTGGCGGGCATCTTATCTTCGGCATTGTCAATATAACTTTAGAGGTGGCGATTATGAAAACAGACATTGAGGTTAAAAGGGTTATTGAGGAAGAAACGGGATTGAAAGCGTTGAAACTTTAAATCCGAAGCACGAAGCACGAAATCCGAAATAAATTCAAAGCACGAAATTCAAAATTCAAAAAATGAAAAAGTTTAGAATTTAGAAAATTTGAATTTAGATATTGTTTCGAATTTCGATATTCGGATTTCGGATTTTATGGTTCAAAGCAAACAAAAAATAATTGACATACTAAGAAACAATGGGGTTGGTATCCTCCCCACCGACACCATCTATGGTTTGGTTGGTTCGGCTTTGAGTAAAAAAGCAGTTGAAAGAATTTATAAAATAAAAAGAAGAAGCCCCTTAAAGCCATTTATTATTTTGATAGCCGACATTGATGATTTAAAAAAATTTGGAGTTGTGCTTAAGGAGCCGACTGAAAATATTTTACGGAAAATTTGGCCAAACTCAGTGAGCATTATTTTGAGTTGTCCTAAATTAAAAAGTGGTTTGTCCTATTTAAAACCATTAAACAGCACATTAGCTTTTCGTTGTCCTAAAGATAGGTGGCTAAATGTCCTATTACAAAAGACAGGTCCATTAGTGGCCCCAAGCGCTAATCCAGAAGGACTGTCTCCCGTGGAAACCATAAAACAGGCAAAGAAATATTTTGGCGACAAAGTTGATTTTTATGTTAACGCGGGAAACCTTGAAGGTTCGTCTTCCACTTTAATTTCGCTTGAAAATAGAAAGGTTAGGATTTTAAGAAAAGGAAAAGTGAAAATATTATGAAACCAATGCAACACCTTATTTTTTCCGGTATTTTAGGGTTGGGTTTTCTGATTTTTATCCGGCCTTTTTGGGCTGCTTTAATCGCTTTTTCATCCGGTATTTTCATTGACTTAGACCACCTGATTGATTTCTGGGCATTGAAACCGGCCAAGCCATTTAATGTTAAGGATTTTTTACATTCGGAAAAATACAATTGTCAGAAAAAATGGCTTTTTGTGTTTTTGCACAACTGGGAATCAATAATTGGTCTTTGGCTTTGGGCTTATTTTGGACATTGGTCAACCATAGTTACGGCTTTGGCCGCGGGTCTCACTTTGCATTTGATTATGGATATTGCAAACTTGCGCAGCTATAAAATGCATCCGTTTGCCTATTTTTTAATTTTTCGGCTCATAAAGGGTTTTAAGAAAGATGAAATTTGTTATGAAAATAATTGCTGATTTTCACATTCATTCTAAATACTCCCGAGCCACCTCGCCCCAAATGGATTTAGAGAATCTTAATAAAGCCGCTCATATCAAAGGGGTGCAGGTTTTATCAACCGGCGACTTTACCCATCCTGCTTGGTTTAAGGAATTGCAAAGCAAATTAGAGCCGGCTGAAACGGGGCTCTTTAGAATCAAGAATCAAGAATCAGGAATCAAGGATGATGAGATGCGGTTTATCCTGACAACGGAAATTAGTTGTATTTACTCAAAAAACAGCCGAGTGAGAAAAGTGCATATTTTAATCTTTGCCCCGGATTTAGCCACCGTAGAAAAGATTAATACCCGTTTATCCCTTATTGGCAATCTCAAGGCCGATGGCCGGCCGATTTTGGGCTTAGATGCTAAGGAATTGGCTAAAATTGCTTGGCAAGCCAATCCGGAATGCTTCGTGGCGCCTTGTCATGCTTGGACGCCTTGGTTTTCTGTTTTCGGCTCAAAGTCAGGATTTGATTCGTTGGAGGAATGTTTTGAAGAAGAAACCAAAAATATTTTTGCCATTGAGAGCGGTTTAAGCTCAAACCCTATGATGAATTGGCGGATTTCGGCCTTAGATAATGTTAGCATTATAAGTTGTTCGGATGCCCATAGCCCGCAAAAGATTGGCCGCGAGGCCTGTGTCTTTAACACGGAGTTAAACTACCCAGCGATTATTGATGCCATAAAAAGCAAAAACCCTGAAAAATTTTTGTTTACCATTGAATTTTTTCCCGAAGAGGGCAAGTATCATTATGACGGCCATCGGGTTTGCGGTGTGCGGCTATCGCCCGCGGAAACGAAAAAATACCGGGGGTTGTGCCCGGTTTGCGGCTCTGCTTTAACTATTGGGGTTTTGCATCGCGTGGAGGACTTAGCTGACCGGCCAGACGGCTCTATTCCTCATAAGGCAATTCCCTATAAATCATTAGTTCCTTTGGCGGAAATTATTGCGGGTTTTTTGGGAAAGGGCGAAAGCAGCAAGCAGGTGGCGCTAATTTATGATAATTTAATCAAAAAATTTGCTTCAGAACTAAATATTCTTTTAGATATTTCTATTGAGGACTTAAAAAGAGATGAGCCATTTTTGGCCCAAGCCATTGCCTCTATGCGCCAAGGAAAGATTCAAGTTGAGCCCGGTTATGACGGAGTTTATGGTAAGGTCGACATTTTTCCTATGAGCGATAAACCGGATTTTGCCGCACGTCAGCGCTCGCTGTTTTAGAGGTTTTGCATTGGGATTATTTGTGTTATATTGTTATGTTAAAAAATTTAAAAAAAGCAGTCATAAAGATAAAAAGTGAAGAAGAATTGCTGAAATTGATTGATTGGCCGAAGGTTGGTTTTTTGGTTCCGGTAATTATTCAGCATTATCTAACAGGCAATGTTTTAATGTTGGGTTTTATGAATCAAGAGGCATTGCAAAGAACTCTGCAAGAGGGTAAAATAACTTATTATTCAAGAACCCGTCAAACGTTATGGACTAAAGGCGAAACATCGGGTAATTTTCAATTCATTAAGAGTCTTTGGCTTGACTGCGACAACGACACCTTGTTAATAAAAGCAAGACAAATCGGCAAGGTGTGCCATACTGGACACAAGACCTGTTTTTATAAAAAGCTGATTAGGCCCAAAGCATGCGAAATAAATTCTAAATTCTAAATTCTAAACAAATCCAAAATTCTAAACTCAAAATTCAAAATGGTTTTGACTTTTGAATTTTGAGTTTAGAATTTGTTTAGAGATTAGGATTTAGAGTTTAGAGTTTTAAAATATTGGTAAACAATTTGTCAAAGTTGATAAAGTAGCTTGCTCTGTTGCGATTTTCATCAAGTAGAGTAAGCTAATAAAATGAGAGTGTAGAAAAACCCTCGAAAATGTCATTCCGAGCGTTAGTGAGGAATCTCCGATAAGGTAAAAACCGCGCCAGAAAGAGATTCTTCACGGAGTTTACACTGAACGAAGTGAATGTGTTCAGAATGACAAAATATGTTTTTCTCCGTTCTTAAAATATATGCCAACAAAAAATATAAAGAATAAATTACATTTGGGCATTCCAGCTCGGGCTTTAAGGTTTCAGGTTCTGGAGTTGCTGGAAAAAGTTGGATTTGCGGTAAATGTTTCTTCCAGCGGTCATAAGATAACTGTTGACGATCCTGAAATTGAATGTTTTTTTTCTAAAACACAGGAATTGGCTGAATGGGTGCAAAATGGTATGTTAGATGTTGCCATTATTCAGAAGGCCCGGCTTTTAGAGCAGAACATTAAAGCGAAAGAAATTAGCGATTTTAAATTCGGAAACGGGATTTGGGATTATACTAAAGTTGTTGTGGCTGTGCCGCAGGATTCAAAATTTAAGTCAATAAAGGATTTGCAGAACGAAGAAGTATTTTCTCGTTTGCCTAATTTAACTAAAAAGTTTTTTAAACAGCAAGGTATTGCGGTTAATGTGGTTCGCACAACATATCCCGGCGAAGCTAAGGCCGAAATGTTTAAAAAGCCATTGGTTGATTTTACAAACACCGGCCGAACCTTGCGAGAGCACAATCTGCGAATTATCGGAGAAATAATGCAAACATCTCCTCGTTTGATTATGAACAACGAGGCCTTTGAAAATAGTTGGAAGCGCCAGAAAGCCGAAAATTTGGCTTTACTGCTCAAGGCGGCTCGTTCGGCTATGGATATGGTCGGCTTGATGCTTCATGTTAAAGGTGATATAATAGCCGAGCTTTTAAGGATTTTGCCGGCCATGAAAAAGCCCACGGTTACTCAATTGCGCGGCGAAAATATCTTTGATGTTTTAACAGTGCTTGATAAAAAACAAGTCCGTGACTTGTCACCCCGGCTTAAAAAAATCGGCTGCACTGATATTGTGGAGTTTCCTTTAGAAAAAGTTGTCTTTTAATTTTTTTATGGCACCTAAAAATAAACCCCAGATCTGCGGGGGTATTAACTCCGCCCGCAGATCTGGGGTGTGCTTTCGGCGCTCGCTCGGAAAAGCAAAAAACGAAGTTTTTGCTTTTCGCTCGCTCGTTTGAAAATAAGAAAATGAAAGAAAAAAAGTTGACTTTTGGTTTACCAAAGGGCTCTTTGCAGGAAAATTCTTTATTATTTTTACGTAAAGCTGGTTTTACTGTCAATGTGGCGCCTCGGGTTTGTCAGCCCAAGATTGACGACCCGGAAATAAATTGTTTTCTTTTAAGGGCGCAGGAGATTCCTAAGTATGTTTCTTTGGGTAAGTTGGATGCGGGTATAGCGGCCAGCGATTGGATTTTTGAACAGAAAGCCAAGGTGAAAGAGGTTTGTAATTTGGATTTTGCCAAAAAAACCATTGGAAATGTCGCCCGTTGGGTTTTAGCCGTGCCGCGCGATTCTTCAGTTAAAACGGTCTCTAACTTGCAAGGGAAAACCGTGGCTTCAGAAGTGGTAGAAATAACTAAGAACTATTTGAGAAAAAAAGGGGTCAAAGCAAAAGTGGAATTTTCTTGGGGAGCCAGCGAGGCAAAGCCGCCTCTTTTTGCTGACGCCGTAGTTGACATTACTGAAACAGGCGAATCCTTAAGAGTCAATAATTTAAGGGTAATAGACGATGTTTTTGAAAGCAGAACTAAATTCATTGCCAGCCCTCAGGCCTGGAAAGATTCTTGGAAAAGAGAGAAAATTGAAACAATGGCTATGCTAATTGGCGGTTGCGTTAAGAGCCATCAAATGACTAACATTATGGCTCATATCCATAAACAGCAATTAAATGATATTTTGCTCCTTGTGCAAAAATACGGTTTTCCAGCGATTAAGAAAATCGCCGAGACCGATTATTTTTCCGTGTTTTTTCGTTGTCAAAACGGACAAGAGCGGGACTTGATTCCAATATTGAAAAGGGCGGGTTGTCAGGGAATTGTTCAATCAAGAGCTTTCAAGATTGGCTAATCAGCACGAAATGATTAAAATTAAATGAGGGGTCGCAATGTTTTTATTGCAATGAAAAGGTAAGTTGACAGGGGTCAGACCCCCCAAAAACTGCATGCAAGATTTAAAGGGGGTCTGACCCCTGTCAACTTGCATACAGAATAATGAAAAAACATTGCGACCCCTCAATTGAATATGAACGTTAATAAAATTTATTATCTAACAAAACAGGGGTTAGAAAAACTCAAGCAGGACATTGAGGAGTTGAAGAAATTGAGAGAGGTTAGATTGGGCAAAGAAGCCCCGTCGGCTTTTTATTCCGAAGAATTGAACTCGGAATTTGTTTCTTTCCGCGACGATATGGATGCTTTGGATGCGAGATTGGAAGAAATGGAATATGTTTTGAACCACTACGAGATTATTAAGCCGCCCGCTCCCTCAGAACGGGATAGGGTTAAGTTGGGCGCTAAAGTGAGGATAGAAATTGACGGGGCAATTGATGAGTTTATGATGGTGGGCACTTGGGAGGCAAATCCGTCTTTAGGCATGATTTCTAATGAATCGCCGGTGGGGCAGGCCTTAATGAATAAAAAAGCCGGGGAGACCGTTGTTATCAATTCGCCTCTTAAAATTGAATATAAAATTAAAAAAATCACCTATTAAATGGGTCGTTTGTTAAAATCTATTTTGGCAGTTTTGTCGGGTATAATAATCTTTGCAGTGGTGACGGTAAAAGCCGGCTCAGAAAATTTAGGTCGGGCTTTTTCGTTATTGTTTGATTTTCAGGGTTTGCTTTTATTGGCCCTCACTCTAATTGCGGTTTATTTTGGGGTTTGGCGTTTGAAGATTATTTTTAAGTCGTTTGGCGATAATTTGTCAACTAAAGACCTTTTTGCTTTATGGTTGGCTGGTTTTGGCATTGGTTATTTAGCGCCTTTTTCAATCGTTAGCGGAGACGCGGCCAAAGTATATTTTACAAAAAAACATTTTAATTTTTTAACATGGCAAAGAACAATTTCCACTGGTCTTATTGAAAGGATAACCGACGGTACGATTTTTTTTGTTTTTTTGTTTGCGGGCTTGGCTGTTTTCGCGTTTAAGGCAAAAACATCTCTTTATTTAAGCGCCGGCGTTTTAATAATAATCAGCGCTTCGTTGGGCTTGCTGTTATTTTTTTATTTCAAAAGATGGCGTCGCGAAAGCGTTATTATTTGGTTTTTTAAAAAACTCGGGCTCAATCAAAGTAAATTTTTCAATGGACAAAGCACCGATATACTCTTGCGCGCAGAAAAAGAGGTCTTTGGGTTTTGTTCTTGCTCTAAAAAATATTTCTGGCAAGCAATCGGCCTCTCAATCGCCCGACATCTTATGCTTTTTTGCCGGGCGGTTCTGCTGCTCTTTTTTTTGACCGGCCGACTGGGCTTTTTTGAGCCGCTGGCGGTCTTTGGTTTTGCCAATTTGGGCTCAATATCGTCCGTGCCCGCCTCTTTGGGTACCTTGGATTTAAGCGTGGGCTTAGCTTTTAGCGGGCTGGGCTTGAGCTTTAGGCCGGGAACGGTCTTTAGTATGGTTTGGCGGGCGGTTGACTTATTAGTAGGCCTCATTGGCATCGGGTTTTCCGTTAAATTCGGTTTTAACTTGCTTGAGAGAAAACTCTTGAGGTTGTTTAGTCCGCGAAGGCAGTGATTTTTCCACAGGAAAGTTTAGAGGGGCTTTACAAATCAACCAGAGTAAGTAATAATTAAAAAATAATGATTTTATGATTTCAAAGGTCGTTTTCTAATTATTTTTTCAATAAATTCAATGCGAAAAATATTGTCTATTTTTATTCTGAGTGTTTTGCTGGTTGGTTTGACTATACCAGTATTGGTTGGGGCGCAGGGTCAAACCGTGCCCGCTGGTTGTTATTTAACTAAAGATGGTGCAAAGTGGTCTAGTACGGCAAGGTGTCCGGACCCTACTGCCGATGGTGCTTTTTGCGATCCCAGTACAGACGAAGGCGCGGATTGCGGTATGTGTTGCTTGTTAAATATTATCTATCTCATTACTGATTGGATTTTCTACATAATGATAATTGCCGTGGTCATTGTTTTTGTGATTGCTGGCGCCTGGTTTATGTTGGCCGGGGGCGATGTGGAAAAAACCGGCAAAGCCAAGGGCTTGATGATTTTGGGCGTGGTTGGCTTGGCTATTGCTCTGCTTGCCAAACTGATTCCTTCGGTGGTCAAACTGCTTGTCGGAATGTAGATTTGGTTGGCTGCTTGCTGATTGTCTGGCGAGGTTTTCTGGGGACAGACCTCTTTAAAACTTTGGGGGTCAGACCCCCTTTAAATTTTTAGATACGGCTTGGGGAGGTCTGACTCCGTAAACTTGTGCGCGTTATAAGTAAAAGGTATTTCGTAACATAAATTTTTCCGGAAAAAGGTCGTTTTCTAATTATTTTTTCAATAAATTCAATGCGAAAAATATTGTCTATTTTCATTTTGAGCGTTTTTCTGATTGGTTTGACTATGCCGGTATTGGTTGGGGCGCAGGGTGAAGATATTAAGGAGTGTTGTATTATTGGGCAAGTTGATATTAAGATTGGCGACGCTGCTAATGACTGCACAGCAGGTCAGGTTTCTGCCCCGGATCAGGATAAAGCTGATATCTGCAAGGCCGGCGTTGGTCTTTGCGGTAAGGAAAAATGGGGAATGTATTGCTTGCTAAATGTTATCTATAACGTTACCAACTGGTTATTCTACATAATGATGATCGCCGTGGTGATTCTTTTTGTTATTGCCGGCGCCTGGTTTATGTTAGCTGGGGGAGATGTGGAAAAAACCGGCAAAGCTAAGGGCTTGATGATTTTGGGCGTGGTTGGCTTGGCTATTGCTCTGCTTGCCAAACTGATTCCTTCGGTGGTCAAACTGCTTGTCGGAATGTAATTAATTACCCCGACCCCACCCCTCTGCTTTGCCGGTTGCAGAGGAGTGGGGTCGGGGATTTCGGAAAAAGGTCGTTTGTTTTAATTTAATTTTTACAAAATGAAAAAGATTTTATCAATCTTGATTTTAACAATTTTAGTAATAGTCCTAGTCGCTCCTTCAGGGGCTTTGGCGCAAAAAGAAAAACTCAAGGAATGTTGCGTTATTCGTCAGGATATAAAATGGAAAAGCGGGACAATTTGCATGGAAGTTGACTCGGATCATATAGATTGTACTACTCTTCAAGTTTGCACCAAAAATGATCCTTGTGTACTAACAGCATTAGATGCAAATAAGTTCCCTCAAGGCATTGGTCCCAAAGCAAGTACTGCCTGCCCGGGAGTGGGAGATCCGACGAACATAGCCGACGACTTTGTTGCTTATGCCTCGGACAATCAATGGGGAATGGTTTGTATAATCAACACAATCACTTTCATTACCGACTGGATATTCTACATAATGATAATTGCCGTGGTGATTGTTTTTGTGATTGCTGGCGCTTGGTTTATGCTGGCCGGGGGAGATGTGGAAAAAACCGGCAAAGC
>CAYVXQ010000017.1:0-11798 GCA_964454625.1 uncultured Candidatus Saccharibacteria bacterium | reverse complement strand
AAATCATATCGCCTTTTTAGCTGCACTTCAATATCTGACCAGGCCTCTTTGGCTCGATTTTTTAAGCGAACAAAACCGTTATAGACGGCAACGAACCAAATAATTACTATAGCGACAATGGCTGAAATGATGTATAGAAACATAATAATTAATAAATTTTAAATTTGGCTAATGGGGTCAGACCCCCTTTAAATCTTGCATGCAGTTTTTGGGGGGTCTGACCCCTGTCAAATTTAAAATTACTTATTTATTTTGGCAACGACGCGATTAAATTTGCCAAATAGGGATGCTGAATTATAAGCTTATAATTCAAAAACTTCAAAACTGAAACAAAATCGCCCAACTCCTCTTTGAACCCCTCCGGGCCAGTAAAAATCTCTTTGGCTTGGGCCGCTAAATTGGCCAGGTAATTGTTAAGCACCTCGTCTTGACCCTTATTTTTCACATATTCGGCAGTTTTTTTAAATTCGCCCCGGTCAAGCCAAATACCGCGGCACTGGCCGCAAACATCAACCTTAATGCCGGAATCGCCATAGCCAACCTCGTACAAAGGCACGCCGTCTTTAGGGCAGGCCTTCTTGCCTTGACCCAGTTGAAATTTTGTCTCATCGCTCCATAAATCAATGTCCAGCCAGTTAAAGTCCTTGTCATTTTCATCTTTGGCTTGACGCAATTCGTCCCCGTCAAACCACAAGCCCAAACACTTCGGGCAATAGTCAACCCCGACCTTATTAAAAACAATCTCTCTTAATGGCTCTTTTGCACAATTTGGACAAAACATAGTTTAAACTTTTATTTCTTTGATTATAGCATAATAAGCTACTAAATGTCTAAATCCTAATGTCTAATGACAAATAAAATATCAAAGTCTAAATGTCCAATGACTAAACTTTTTTGACATTTGTCATTTGAAATTGAGCATTTCATTAGTCATTAGACATTTGTCATTAGTCATTTAACTATACCACTTCTTTGAGGTAGCAGGCCTCACAGTTTTCAAATTCTGTGACAAGTATGAGCGATCGTTCTTACTTGTCACAAGAATTAAAATGATTGTTAAACCACTTCTTTCAGATAACACTGCTCACAATAGACAATCTCCGGCCGGTCAGGAGCATAGGAAGTTTGGAAGGTATTGGGGCAGGGCTTATCGCCGTGCTCGTGCTGGCAGGTGTTGGTATAAGTTTGGGCTGGGGTCAGACCCCGCACCACTTGGCCAATGCACTGGCACTGACGCTTCCAGAGCTTGAGAGGGTTTCGTTGTTTAAGCCGAGCATAATGTCGGCAGTTGGGGCAGAAACGAGGTAAGGGTAAATTCATTCGGCGGTAAAAAGCAAGCTCCTCAGGAATTATTTTGAATACAGTAGTGCAATTTGTATATTCTGAGTTTTCGTTTGGAATTTGGAATTTAGAATTTTGGATTTGTTTGGAATTTGGTGCTTGAAGTTTGGTGCTTGCACATTCAATAACCTTGTTGATTATTGAATCGCTTACATCTTTGATATGGTCTGGCAGTTGCTCAGTGGTTAGGTCAATCTGGTAGTTTCTCGGTTCAGGTGTTTTCCAATTATAGCCATGTTCAATGGCTTGCTCTTTAGTTAAGGAAAAATACTCTTGGGCGATTGTTTCATTGTAGCAGAAGGGAGAAAGTTCGGGCGGAAAAAACTCGCCATAACGATAGACGATTCCTTTTGCTTGGGATTTTGAGTTCTCTTCAGTTTTAAAATTTGGGCTTTGGTTTTGAGATTTGACATTTGAGATTTGACATTTTGAGATATAGGGCATCTCGTTCATATGCTGGATTATCTTGGAGATAAGGGCTTCATATTCTTCCTTGGTATATTGCTTGTTCAATATGCAGTATTGCTTGTTGCGTATACCAATACAGCCGAAAAGGTTGGAAGAGGCAAAACAATTAAAACAATATCGAATATTATGAGAACTATGAACGGTTCCAGTAAAAAAGAGATTTGATCCCTGCATGCCCGTATCAAAGGCCTCATAAATGAGTTCGCCGACACCAGCCCCAACTCCGCCATCATAAACATCTTTTAATCCAGCTCCTGCCCACACGCAAAACTTACAATCCTCAGCACCCTGAGTAATATCAAAACAATAATGACAATTTTTAGCATTGTCTATATTGTCTCCCAGAACATTAACCGATTTGACAATATGAGCATAGCGATGAATTGATTTTAAATAAAACTCCAAGAAAAGTTTCTTAAGTTTATCCAAATTTTTAAAACTGCCCGAATTAAACTCTTGTATTTTTTTTTGATATTCTTCTTTTGTATAGGGCTTATTAAAGATGTGATAATTTTTATTCCTTAAATTAGTGCAGCAGAAACAGCTCTGACAGTTTCTGCAGTTGTAAAGAAAATATGACTCCTGGCAGCTTTGGCAATTTCTGCTAAAAAATACACGATAACAATCGCTGCAAGAAACATTTTCATAACAAAGCTCGCTTTTGTGAACAACGTATAGGTCAGAAGAGTCCTTATTAAAAGTAATTCGGTTAGAGTATAAAACTCTTTCATTCCTAAGGGTTGCTGAAATAAGATAACAATCCTTGCTCTCTTCGGCTAAATTGCAGTAATCGCTATTGACGGCGTGCATATTTGAAAGATTCATCTGGGGAAAATCAAAACATAAATCTCTAAACTGCTCAAAAAATGGCCTGAACCAATCGTAATCTCTGCCATAATCCAAAGGATTCCACTTATCTGACCACCAGTATTTTTGCTCGTAAACCTTAAATGGCTTATCCGGAGAATACATAGAGATTACCTCCTCACCCGTGACATCGCATTTTTTTTTATAGAAACATCTCTCATTTCTAAAACACATCCTCCTTACCAGCCGGCACTCCCAGCACCAAGTTGGCGGCGGAACCTTAATTTTCGCGTAAAAATCAAAATCTTCACTTTCAATAGTGAAGTCCTTTTTACAATTCTGGCATTGCTTGGTTTCTTGTGGCATAAAATTCTCCACCGCAAAGTGTTGCATTATGTAAGCGATCGCTTATATAATGCAACAGTCGTAATTATCAAATAATTTCCTTATCCTTACGGCATTATAACCAAAAACTCCCGCTTTATCAACGGGAGTTTTTGGTTTCAATCAGTTAATTGTTAATTGTTAATTGTTATCTTAGTAGTCCATTCCACCCATACCAGGCATACCGCCGCCGGGCATCTTATTGTCTTTGGGCTCGGGCTTGTCAGCCACCACTGCTTCGGTGGTGAGTAAAATAGAAGCGCCAGAAACAGCGTTTTCTAACGCCGAGCGAACAACTTTTGTTGGGTCAATAATGCCTGATTTAAGCAAGTCCTCGTATTTTCTGGTCTGAGCATTAAAGCCCTGGCCCCCATCCTGCTTTTTCACATATTCTACCACCACCGAACCCTCAACGCCCGCATTATTGGCAATCATTCTTAATGGCTCTTCTAATGCCTTGCCTAAAATTTCCGCGCCAATCTGTTCCTCAATGTCTTCAAATTTCATTTCTCCAAGCACTTTTGCCGCTCTAAGTAAGGCCACTCCCCCACCAGGAACAATGCCTTCTTCAATAGCTGCTTTAGTTGCGTTAAGAGCATCCTCGGCTTTGTGCTGCCGGGATTTCTGCTCAACTTCTGTGGGAGCGCCTACCTTAATAACCGCCACGCCGCCCGAGAGTTTACCTAAGCGCTCCTGCAACTTTTCTTTATCAAAATCAGAAGTAGTTATTTCAATTTCTTTTCTGATTTGCTTAATTCTCTTTTCAATTGTCTCTTTATCGCCCATACCATCAATGATAATTGTTTTTTCTTTGGTCGCGACAATTCTCCGGGCCTTGCCTAACATATCCAAAGTAATCTTTTCCAAGGTCATTCCTTTTTCCTCGGAAACCACCTGGCCGCCCGTAACAACCGCAATGTCGTCTAACATTTCTTTTCTTCGGTCGCCAAAACCAGGGGCTTTAATGGCTAAAACATTTAAAACACCTCTTAATTTATTAACCACTAAAGTAGCTAAAGCATCGCCCTCAACCTCATCAGCGATTATCACTAAATCCTTTCTTCCGCCTTTGGCAATTTGCTCTAAAATTGGCAAAATTGTCTGAATAGAAGAAATCTTTTTATCAGTAATCAAAATCGGCGCGTCTTCAATAACCGCTTCCATTTTTTCCGCATTGGTTACCATATAGGGCGAAACATAACCCTTGTCAAACTGCATACCTTTAACCAACTCCTTGGATAAGCCAAATGTCTTGGACTCCTCCACCGTGACCACGCCGTCTTTGCCGACTTCTTCAATAACCTCGGCGATTAAAGCGCCTAATTCAGCATCCTCAGCTGAAATGGTCGCGGATTGAGTGATCTCTTCTTTGTTAGTGATTTGCCGCGATAGTTTTTTCAATTCTTTAACAACTGCTTCAGCTGATTTTTCAATCCCCCGTCTTAATGCCAAAGGATTAGCGCCAGCTGCCACATTTTTGAAGCCCTGCTGAATCAAGGCCTGCGCCAAAACAACCGCTGTAGTTGTGCCATCGCCAGCCGCGTCGTTAGTTTTGGAAGAAACCTCTTTAACGATTTCCGCGCCCATATCCTCAATCTTGTCGTCTAATTCTATTTCCTTGGCAATAGTCACGCCGTCATTAGTAATGGTTGGAGCGCCATAGCCCTTATCTAAAACCACATTGCGGCCCCTTGGACCAAGCGTGATCTTAATCACATTAGCGAGTTTATCAACGCCGGATTTTAACTTCTGGCGCGCCTCTTCAGAATAAAATATTTGTTTTGCCATAAATTTATAAATCCTAAATCCTAATGTCTAAATCCTAAACAAATTCCAATTTTCAAAGCTCAAAATTCAAAACGGTTTTGGATTTAGAAAATTTGGATTTTGATATTGTTTAGAGTTTAGTATTTAGAATTTAGAGTTTACTTGCGATTTTATCCTAAAATCGCAAGTATATCCTCTTGTTTGGCGATTAAATATTCTTTGCCGTCAACCTTTATTTCATTTGGTCCGTATTTGGTAAAAAGAACCACGTCCCCGACTTTCACCTCTAAAGCGAGGCGCTTGCCTAACTTTGACATCTTGCCCGGACCCACGGCCACAACCTTACCCTGCTCAGGCCTTTCTTTGTCAGATGATTGGGGCAAAAAAATACCGGCTTTTGTTTTTTCTTCAAAAGACACTGGCTCAATTAAAATATGATCGGATAATGGTGTTATAACCATAAACTTTTAATTTCTAAATCCTAATTTCTAAATTCTAAACAAATTCAAAACTCAAAATTTAAAACGGAAAAATAATGTTTTGGATTTTTGATTTTTGAACATTTGGTATTGTTTAGAATTTAGGGTTTTGAATTTAGAATTTGATATTTTAGCAGTTACGACCTTTGACTGCTAAATACATACTAATAAATTTCTAAATATTTTTCAAGTTCCCATGGACAAACTTCTGTTTTAAAATCATTCCACTCTTTCTGCTTAACCAACAGATATTTATTAAATAGGTCCTGGCCTAATGTTTCTCGGGCTAATTCGCATTTCTGAAACCACATTATGGCCTCAAGCAAAGAGCCCGGCAGGGTAGCTATGTTTCTATTTTTCAAACTGGCTTCATCTAAATGATAAACATTTTCTTCAACCGGCTCGGGCGCCTCTATTTTCTGCTCAATACCCTCTAACCCGACGTTAAGCATTAAAGCAAAAACCAAATAGGGATTAGACGAAGCATCGGGACATCGCAGTTCCAAGCGAACGGCTTTAGGGTTATCGCTGAACCATTTAGGTACTCTAATTAAAGCGGACCTGTTGCTACTGGCCTAGGTAATATAAACCGGCGCTTCAAATCCAGAAACTAAACGTTTATAAGAATTGACGCTCGGGCATAAAGCCAGGCAAATACCTTTAACATTTTTTAACTGTCCGGCTAAAAATTTTTTAGCCAAATCAGAAAGAGAATAGGACTGGCTGTTGTCTGTAAAAAGATTATTTTGACCATTGGAATCAAACAAACTTTGATGAACGTGCATGCCCGAGCCCGCTTTGCCTTTAAAGGGCTTGGGCATAAAAGTGGCTTTCAAACCGTTAAAATCAGCGATTTTTTTCACCGCGTATTTCAAAGTTAAAATTTTATCAGCTGTTTCCAGGGCCGGGCCGTAGTTAAAATCAATTTCATATTGCCCTTCGCCCACCTCGTGGTGCAGGCATTCAACATTAATGCCCAGACATTTCAGGGCTTCAGCCACTTCTTGCAATGTTTTTGTGCCGTGATTAGAAACGCGGTCAAAATAACCGCTTCTGTCTATGGGCAAAATATTGTGTTGCTCATCTTTTTCAAATAAATAAAATTCCGGCTCAGGCCCAACATTATACTGAAAACCCGCCTCAGCGGCCAAGGCAACCGTTTTTTTCAAAATAAACCGCGGGTCGCTTTCAAAGGGCTGGCCGTTTGCTTGATAAATGTCGCAAATAAACCTGATTGTTTTATTTTTGCCGTTAGTCCAAGGCAAAAAGGCGCAAGTTGCCGGGTCGGGTTTTAAAAATAAATCACTCTCTTGAATGCGAGCAAACCCTTCAATAGAAGAACCGTCAAACCAAACGCCCTGATTAAGAGCACTCTCTAATTCGGCAATGGGTTTAACGATTTCTTTAACCACTCCCATTAAATCAGCGAATTGCAAACTGAAAAATTGCGCATTATTTTTTTGCACCTTGTGAAGAATTTCTTTTGTTTCCATAAAATTGATTTCAGACCTTATCTTAAAAATAAAAACAATTTTGTCAATACTCCTAGATGCTTTTAATAAAATCTGAATATCTAACAGGGTCAATGCCAAACAAAAAAGCAAAACTTAGATGGATTAAATTAAATAATCCAGATCCGAAGGTCTGGGGTTTATTTTATCAGTTTTGTCTCCGCCAATTACATTCCACCATTTTGGCATTCTAAATTTTTCTTCCTTTTAATAATTCCTCGCTAATACAAATAACTCCGCCGAGTTTTTGGATTGCCTTTTTTATTCTTACAAAGCAATTCGGTAAATTAGAGACAAGAACGTATTCTGATAAACGGATAACAACCCAATTATGTTGCCCAGGCCAGTTTTTTAATCTTGCTAAGCCGCACCCGAAAATAATCATCGTGAGCCTTAGGATGATTCACCTCATCAGGCAGTAAATCGCCCCTCTTGGTAATTTGGCAATTTGAAACACGAGCATAATATTGAATGCGCTTTCCCTGGCAACCAAATAGAGCGGGCTGATAAAAAGCAAGATAATTAAATTGGCTCTTGGGCGCATACTTCGCTGGAATCCTATACCAATTTTCGGACAAAAGAATAACAAGGTCGCTCTTATTTTTGAGCACAGCCACCAGAACAATCTTGTCTTTTCTATCTTTCTTGTTTTTTTTATCTTTTTCTTTTGCCTGATTTTTAACCATATTTTCAACTATTTTACCACCAGACAGAATTAACAATAAGCAAGTGTCGGAAAGATCCCTCTCCCGCAAACCATAAAATAAAATTTCTAATCAACTACCCCGCAGCAGAGCTGCGGGGAATTCTTTGATTAAAGTAATAACCCCCTCAACAATTTGAATATGGGAGGGGGGTTTTAATTATTCTATTTCGCATCTTATTTCTTCTTAAAAATAATTCTCCCTTTGTTTAAATCATAAGGAGAAAGTTCAACTGTTACTACATCACCTATTAATACAGTGATACGGTTCATCTTTATTTTGCCAGATAAGTAGACAAGTGGTTTATGGCCATTCTCTAACTCCACTTGAAACATAGAGTTCGGAAGCGCCTTAGTTACTTTAGCTTGCGCCTCTATTCTTCCTCTTCGGGCTGACATAACTATCCACCTCCTTCCTGAAAAAGAGCGAAAAATTAGAAATAATCTCTAATTCAATTATAACATAAAAAAACAGGAACGGGTTGTACACCTATCCCCGAAATCCTCAATCAAACGCCATTATTAAGCGGGCTAAACGAATTTCGTTGTAAGAATACTTGCCATTGAGTTTTTCAAAAATTGACTGGAGCTTATCAGTGTTTAGTCCGCGGAAGGCCTGGCAGATTTCAGGTATATTCAAAAGCAAATCATTGCCAATCAATCGCTTTAATTCTTCATAGTTCACCTTTTCCCTCAAAACCAAATTTTCCAAATGCGTTATAACCGTTCCTTGGACAATCCCTCTTTCAGCGGCAATATCCAAAATTGATTTTCCTTGCTTAATTAAAAACAAGGTTTTTTCATACGTGCTTATCTTTTCTTTTTTAATCGTCAAGCCCTTTTTGCTTGGACTTTTTTGGGTTAAAGATCCTCCGCAAGCCGCCAAAAAATTATTTTGTTGTTGAACGATTTGCTCTTTTGGAATTAAAGCAAAACTTGCTTGGGCTTGTTGCGATTGGCTCCGAAAAATCTGGTCCTGGTTTTGCATATCCGGGTGCGTTAAAAACGCTTGGCGGTTATAGCCCAAAAGATAAAGTCCTGATAATCGCCGCACTCTGGATAAAGCCACGTACCCCTGGCCAAACTCAAATGTTTTTTGCAGGTCCATCACTGCACAATCCAAGCTCATTCCTTGGCTTTTATGAATGGTAATGGCCCAGGCCAGACGCAAAGGAATTTGCGTAATTCTGGCTTTAATACTGCCATTTTCTTCAACAGTCCATTCCATTGGCCAAACCTCAACTTGCTCTCCATTAGTTATTTGAACAACAGGATAAGCGGTTTCCTGGTTAAAGCCAACAACCTTGCCAATAGTGCCGTTGACAAAGCCCTCTTTAACATTATTTTTAGTAAACATTACACAAGCGCCGATTTTCAGCTCCAAGACCTCTGGCGAAAGACAACCCTTTTTTAAATTAGCCACAAAACTTTCCCTGCCGCGGGAAAACATATAAAAAACCTTTGCTTTGCCGGGGAGGCCTGCTAATTCTTGGCTGTTTATTGCATCCACATCTACATTATGCGAAAAAATGCGGGTGATATCTTTTGGCGATTGAGCCAACTCAATAATGCGGGTCTGAATGCTTTGAAGGTGGCTGGCTGTAAAACCATTTGCTCTAATGGCAGATAGTATTGTTAAAAACTCCTGGTCATCTTGGCGGTATTGCTCGGTTAGATAGCAAACCACAAAATTTGTCTTTTCCCAGACGTTTGATTGAAAAGCAAACTGCGAATTCTTCCCGTTTTTACTAATGGGTGGCAATTGGAAAAAATCGCCCACTGCCACAATTTGCAGTCCGCCAAATGGTTTGCCAGACCCCCGAATTTTTTGGCAAACCAAATCAACTAAAGCAAAGGTTCCAGCTTCCAGCATAGAAATTTCATCAATAATCAAAACATTGGCTTTTGCCACGCGATTAGTAATATATCTGCTGTTAGTGATTTTCTCCAAATCGTTACGACTGAGCTTTTCTTTAATGCCAATTCCGCTCCACGAATGAATAGTTAATCCATTTAAATGTGTAGCGGCAATGCCAGTGGAAGCAGTGATAGCTGTCTGGATATTAGACGCTCTTAAATAATCGGCATACTGATTAACTATGTACGTTTTGCCCGAGCCCGGCTCTCCGGTTAAAAAAACATTCGCTCCGGTTTTTAAAATTTCAATAGCCTGTTCTTGCGTCATATCATAAAGAATTTGTATCTATTAGTATGTTTCAACTACTACGCCGGGGGAAAAGCGATGCTTGCCTTTCTTCGGCAAATGCGCTGAAGAATTGGCTGATAAATTCCAAAGGCGATTTCTCCTGTTCAACGAAACCAGCCAACACCCAAGCCACCACCAATAAAATATGCCAGCTTTCAAAGCCGTCGCTCAGAGCCCTTGGATAAGCCGGGTGATTTTTATTTATCCAAATAGTATTTTCCAACATTCTACCCAAAATCTCTGGGTTATCATTAGTTTCAAAACCAATAGTTATCTTAGGGCTTTTCTTTTGTTTGCTTTTGGCTGAAGATGTTTTTTGGGGCAGAGCGCTTTCGTCTTTCGTCTCAATGGTTTGTTCAATGGTGCTTTTTTGTTTGTTGGCTTGCTCAATAAAATCAACAACGGTTCCTAATTTTTCTTTCCACGCGCCGCCGCTTGCCGATTTTTTAAAACCCAACAAAGAGGTTATCTCTGGAAAATCTTTTAACAACCCAAAAAGGGCTTTTTCAATCTCCTTTGATAAAGCACCGAAACTTTTCCGTTTGTCCGTGGTTAAAATCTCCTCACCCAGTCCCGTTAAAACAGGCAAAGCCGCTTCCTGTATCGCCTTGCGATATTTGTAATATTTTTTCAGCGAAGCCGCGTCTTGCAGAAAATCAGTTTTGTTAGTGGTTAAAATTTCAGCCAAAGACGGCGCCTCCACCACCCCGAAAATAAACGGGTCTTTCACATCCAACCCCAGCCATTCCCAGCCCCTTTTGATAATCTTGCCAAAAGTGGACACAGCCACCCCCCTCATCTCCTCGGGCAGGGGCTGCTCTGCTTTAGCCAAAAAACCAAACCCGGAAACAGCCCTCTGGCGGCCTTTTACTTTCACGAAAAACATGCGCGGGTCCTGAGGAGAAAAATTATTAAAAAAAATCTTCTCCCCCTCAACATAAAACGACACCCCTTTGGGATAAATAAACTTAAAAATTTTCTGCTGAAATGCTGGCAAAAAGAGCGGCAAAAAATTCTTTTTCAAGGTATTGATAATGAAATCGCGAGAAAGCAAAGGCGAGTCCTTGTTTTCCAAAAGTATGGAAACGGCTGTGCCCCGCGATGTTTTCACTTTGCCCGAAAAAACCGCGAATTTCCAAGGCGCCCTGTTGTCAGAAGTCAAATGCCATATAGTGGCGGTTCGTGAGTTATGCCCGCCCTTGCTTTCCGTGACAACTTCTTTTGCTAATAATAAGGAAAGCTTCGCCCCCACCCCGGCAAAGCCAATCCCCTGCCCCCTTTGCTTAGTGGTGGAAGCAATGTTATGGTACTCTTTCATAGCAATTCGCCTCATTCCCTTTCCGTCATCAACGACCGTTAAGGACTTTTCCAAAACATCAATAAAAAACGAGATATTTTTCGCCTGAGAATCCAGAGCATTAGCCACCAACTCAACAATAATCACCTCCTCAATGGGCATAACATAACCATCTCTGATATCTTCAAGCAAATGTTTTAAATTAACCCTTGTTTCGTACATAAAATTTTAGCGCGCGCTAAATTACATAAAGTTTATCAGTTAAACCGCCGCCTTGATATTCTCACATTCTCAAGAATGTTAGAATATCTGAACCCCATCTATCAGAATGACATTTTCCGGGGTTTTTCTACGCTCTCTTTATATCTTTGTCAGAAATTCTGGTGCAATTCTCCATTCATGGCCATTATCTAAACGAACAGTTACAGAACGAGGATTCAATCTGATAACAGTGCTTATCTTTTTTTCTCCGCTGTGAATAAAATAAACCCTGTCCAAAAGATTAAATTTTGCCATAGACATAACGCTTTTGGCTCTATGAATCAATTTTAATCTTTCCACGACTTTGTAATTTAATTCCTTTAATTGCTCCTCGTTAAGTCCAAGCAATAAATTATTAACTTGGGAAGGCAGTTTATTTTCTTTATTCATTTTATTTTAATATAATACCATTTCTCATTTTGAATCACATCCCAAAGATTTTTCCGTGGCACGATCCCCACCACCGGCTGATTAGCCATAAATTTATTTTTTACCCTATATGAAAATATGATTTCCTACAAAACTCAATTAATTTTCTGCCCTGAGTTTGTCGAAGGGTTGGCCAGGGCATAAT
>CAYVXQ010000016.1:8370-12077 GCA_964454625.1 uncultured Candidatus Saccharibacteria bacterium | reverse complement strand
TTCGGGCTGGTGCCCTCAGAATGACAATTTGAAGGGCAAACCCGTAAGTCCTAATCTATCAAACAACTTTCGCTGAGATTTCAATGGAATATAATAAAATCCCCCTATATTTCCCCAATTAACTTGACATATTTTTATTGCTTTAATTTTAATATCCCTGTTTTCCCTCAATAGGGCTAAAAGGTAAAATAAATAAATCCCTTGTCTTGAGGTTTCTGTTTTAAGTAAAAGGACTTAACATCAACCAACACCGGATTATTTGGCATCATTTCTTTTAACCGCTCCAAGGTTATTGTTTTAAATTCATTATGCAAAACCGCCAAAATCACGCCGTCCAGACATTCAACTTGCCGCAAGTTATCTAAAAATTTCACCCTAAACTTGCTTTCCGCTTCCTCTTGCTCCGCCAAGAGGTCATAGCCATAGACATCGCAGCCATATTCCTGTAATTTTTTTATAATATCTTTCACTTTGGAATTGCGGGTATCTTTAACATTCTCTTTAAAAGTGAGGCCTAAAATTAAGACCTTCGCTCCCTTGATTTTCTTGCCAGCTTGCGCCAAACCCTTAATCATCAACTCAGCGGTATATTGTGCCATATAATCATTGATTCGCCGGCCAGCTAAAATAATTTCCGGATGATAACCCAATTCTTCAGCCCTATAAGTTAAATAATATGGGTCCACAGAAATGCAGTGACCACCCGGATACCCCGGCTGATATTTGTGAAAATTCCATTTGGTTGAAGCCGCCTCCAGAACTTCCTGAGTATTGATGCCAAGCCGATGAAAAATCAAAGACAGTTCATTAACTAAAGCGATATTTAAGTCGCGCTGGATATTTTCAATTACTTTAGCCGCCTCGGCTGTTTTGATGTTAGCCGCCTTAAAAACCCCGGCTTTGCAAACAATGCCATAAACCTGAGCGATTTTTTCCAACGATTCCTCGTCCATACCCGAAACCACTTTAATAATTTTATCAACCGAGTGTTCTTTGTCGCCCGGGTTCATCCGCTCGGGCGAATAGCCGATTTTCCAGTCAACTCCGCACTTTAAGCCCGAGAATTTTTCAATAATCGGCCGGCAAATATCCTCGGTCACACCCGGATAAACTGTTGACTCGTAAACCACAAGACATCCTTTCTGGATATTTTCGCCAACAATCCGCGAGGCGGACTCCACCAGCGACAAATCCGGCTTTTTGACTTGGTCAACCGGCGTGGGCACAGCTACAATTAAAAAATTTGCTTTTTTAATAATCGCCGCATCAGCCGAGTATTCAATTTTCGCCCCAGCCAAATCCGCATCACTCACCTCATCAGAAGAATCGTGCCCGGCCTTAAGTTCGTCAACTCGTTTCTCTTTAATATCAAAACCATAAGTTAAAATGCCTTTTTTGGCGAATTCAACGGCCAACGGCAAACCCACATAACCAAGCCCAATAACGCAAATTTTTGTTTCTTGATTCATAAAAATATAATTAAAATGTAAAAATGTTGTTAAAAACAAGTGTTGCATTCAGTAAGCGATCGCTTACAAAATGCAACAGGTCTAAAAATTATCTCCTTGATAACAAAGCAAATGGCAAAAAATACTCATTCAAGTCCCGCTTGTCCACAACAAAATTAAATAAATTAAAACCATAATCCGCCAAAACATCCCGCAACCGCAATAATTCTCTAAAACAGCTTTTCTTTTGATTACTGTTGATGGTCAAATCAAGAATTTCCAAAGCCCTTTCAGTTGATTGTTGCAAATTGAGCGCGTCTCCCCTTTCTTTAGCGGCAATCATTCGGCTCACCTCGCTGCCGATGTTAGCCATTTGCTGGGTTAAAGAAAACTGCTGCCATTTTTTAATATCAACCATAAATTTTTCATTACTCAATAAACTTATCAACTACCCGTTGAATTTTTTCTTTCAAAACAATGTCCTGAATCTCCATAAAGCGATTGTTAAAAGCCGGCCGAATGTTAATTAGCGCTATAAATTCAAGCCGCTCTTTTTTAGGCCTGTCTAAATAAATGTTAGCGCCCCAGATATTTACCAGCTCTGAGCCATCTTCTACTAGCGCCGCCTCACAATCGGAATGAAATTCGCCCCCTAAGGATATTTTTTCTTTGCCAATATCAACGGCCAATTTCACAACAGAACCATAACCCTCCTTGGCTATCTCAACCAACTCTGCTTGAGAAATTTTTTGTTGCAATATCCTGACCATCATATAATTGCTTTTTCAACGATTCCAATAATGTCCTCAACCTTGGGATTTGCCAAAGAAATGTCAACGGCCTGCGGCGGCTTTACTAATAAAAAACCGTCATCTGCGGTGTGCGTGCCTGTAAAAATATCCTTGTCAAACAATTCTTTCTTGCCAAGACCGGCTCGCAAGCGAAAACCCGGGTTTTCAACAAGCAGTAAATCAGGCGCTCGGTTTAATTGCGGGCCGCTATAAATTTCCTCTTGGCGGCAAACTTGCTTAATTATTTTCTGACCCTGAAAATCCATTCGCAAGAAAACATCGGAAAGCTCTTTTAAAACTTTTCCCAAATCATTCTCCTCTACTGCTCCGGCTGGATACTTTCCCTTTTTATTTAGATAAATCCGCCCCGGGTCTAAAGCAAAAGCCGTGGTTTTGAGCGATATTTGATTATAAAACTCGCCCCGCGATTTATCAACCTCTAAAAAACCATTTTCCATTAAAAAATAATTGACATTAACATTGGCCTTGCTCTCGGTCATTCCGTGGTCAGAAAAAATTAAAAGCAAGTCCTCTTCATTAAGACGGTTAGTAATTTCACCAATAACTTCGTCAACTCGTTGGAAATAACGCAAAAAAGCCGAGCGGTATTGATGATTTTGATTTACATAAGCGTCAAATAGAAAATGCCCCAAGCGGTCAGAACCGGTAAAGACCAGCCAGAAAACATCCCAATCAATCTCGCCCCAAAAATAACGAAAAGCAGCAATGCGGCTTTCAGTTGTTTGGAACAAATCTTCCAAAAACAAACTAATGTCCTGATGGGCCAACTCAGAATCAACATCAATCTCGTATTTCATTTCCTGTAATTTAGGCAGATACTTAGCCGGAAAAACCGCCTCCTCCATATTAGGCGAAACAAAACCGGCAAGATGAACACCATTCATTGGTTTTACCGGATAGGTTGAAGGCACATTTAAAACCACTTGCTTTAACTCGGGATGTTTTTGCCAAAAAGCCGACACTTTTAAATCATTGAAATTTGGAAAAAACAAATTGTATGAATTAAGCGCCAAATCAGTAAAACCATAAATGCCATGCGCCCCGGGATTCTCTCCGGTAATAATACTTGACCAAGAAACCGAAGAGACAGCGGGCAAAGGCGCCTTTATTTTAACAAAAGACCCTTGCTTTTTTATGGCTTGAAAATTCGGCATAGTTCCTCGTTCAGCCAAATCGTCAACCAAACCATAAGGCACACCGTCCAAACCAATTAAAACTATTCTTTTTTTTCTCATGTTTTCAATTTCTATATTATACCTAAATTTGCAATAAAAAAAATCTCCTTCTTGGAGTTTTTGAGGTGGAACAATTTTTCGTTTAACTAAAATTATTCCTTACTTTTGTGGAGATATTGTTGTAAATCGGGTCTAATGGGTAGAATTTCCATTTTGGAAATAAGAGGATTTCTTAAGGCCGCTCTTTTTAGCAGGGGTCCGTCCCCTGTAAA
>CAYVXQ010000016.1:6981-8270 GCA_964454625.1 uncultured Candidatus Saccharibacteria bacterium | reverse complement strand
AATTCTTTCAAGTTAATGAAAGTAAAAAAATTTTATCTTTATTTTTCCTTCCTTTCCTTGTATTGTATATTGTTAATTTATACAAATCAACGCTCCTACACTTGAAAATAACAACCGCGCTAAACAAAAACGAGGCACGTCTCGCCCCAGCCCAACCCAGAGTGTATGGGGCGAAGGCGGACATTGCCTCGTTTTTTACTTAAAGCATAGCAAAGTTGGTTTGCCATGTCTTTTAATAGGCGGCCGTTATTAGTTTGTGGGTGGTACCATGCAAGGATCTTCAATAGTATATTTAGTTAACATTTTATTGATTTGGTCTAAATCTGGCTGATCAAACTTTCCGTTGAGATTCATATCGCCGTAAAGTATTTCTTTGGAAGTTGGTTTATTTACCGGATCAAGATATTTCATTACTATTATTACATCGTCGCTTTTTATTTGATCGTTATCATCAAAATCACCTGGCTCAAGAGGCAGCTCTGGCTGAGTAATAATTTCGGCAGCCACATTCATAATAAGATTAATGTTATGCTTGTCTATTCGTTTATTAGCGTTCGTATCAGCTTGCAATTTTTGTACTTCATTCCATTCGCCAGAACCAGCCAGCATCTTCTCAGCCAAGGTCGCATCTAAAGTATTCACTGTTTTATCGCCATTAACATCTCCCAAGAGCAAAGGTAAATCTTTTTGCTGTATCTTACCTTCCAATAATTTCTGCAAAGCGACCCAATCAAAGCGGTCAATTTTTTGGTTACCGTTAAGGTCTGCCAACTCCTTTTGTTCTGAAGTAGGAACTCCTCCGTGTTTAAGAAACTTTTCCATAAGTATCAAATCCGGGGAGCTAATTGCACCATCCTGGTTAATGTCGCCTTTATTTATAGATCTCAGGAGTTGGAGTTAGGGGTAAGAGGGGTAGGAGTTGGTGTTGAAGCTACGGTTACGCTCAAAGAATACGTATCGCTTCCGCCCTTGCAATCACTTACGGTTGCTTGCACAGTATAAACCCCGGCCTGCCTCCAAATATGAGAACGGATAATAGACGAATTCTTTTCATAAGAAGGGCAAGTTTGCGCTTCGCCAGTGCCGTCGCCCCAACCTACTGACCAAGCTAAATTATCATTATCCGCGTCAGTGGCGACCCAAGAAAAAGACACGGATTGTCCTACTTGAATTCCCCCAGGCACAGCAGGTATTCCAATAATTTTTAGAGTGGAAACAACAGGAGTTGAGGTAGGAGTTGGAGGGGTAGGACTTGGAAGGGTAGAAGTTGGAGTAGGAGTTGGAGTTGG
>CAYVXQ010000016.1:0-6881 GCA_964454625.1 uncultured Candidatus Saccharibacteria bacterium | reverse complement strand
GGAGTTGGGATAGGAATTGGAGTTGGGGTAGGAATTGGAGTTGGGATAGGAATTGAAGCTACGGTTACGCTCAAAGAAGTTGATGTTTTAGCGGTTTGTTGGTGGTCATCGGTAACCGTAAAACTAATAGTATAAGTTCCCGCTTTGCTATAACTGTGAGTAAAGGTTGTGATTTGAGTCACACTGGCCACCCCAGAGGACATTGCTTTCATTTCTGTCCCGTATACTACATCTCCCCAATTAACCGCATAAGTTAAAGGTTTATTTTCCGGATCGTGGGCTTCAATCTTCCATGTGCCTTGCTCGTTAACCTTTAATTGAGTGTGTGCGGTTAAGCCGTCAATCACTGGCGGAAGATTTGCTGTTGTTTTGCAATCCTGTGGGCAGTTGCAAGTGTTCTCGCCTTTGCCGCACACGCCATTGCCGCAGTAAGAGCAGACAAAAGAAGTATCGGCTTGAGCTACGCAAACACTTCCTGAGGGAAAACTGTTGCCAATCTTTGTTAAGCCCTCGCAGCAGACATCATTGTTTACACCGAAACCTTTTTGACCTTCAGAAATACATTTTGGAATTGGAACTGTGGTTGGAAATACTTCATAAGCAGTTAATCCGTAAAAACCTCCTTCAAGGTTAATATACTCTGCTTTGCCGTTAATAGTTACTTTTTGATTTTCGTATTTTTTTAAATCAGAAAGCACTTTATCATTTATGGCTTTTACTTGATAAGTGCTTGCGATTTGAGATATACAAGCTGTTCCTTCGGGACATGAAGGTGGAATTTTAAAGGCAATTTCTAAGGTATGAGTGCCCCACATAAAAATAGTGGCACCAGTAATCGGCTTCAGAGTGCCTACAAAAGAGGTTGTGATTGGGGTTTCAGGTGAAGGTAGAGCTACAGGAGTTATGATTGGGGTTTCAGGTGAAGGTAGAGCTACAGGAGTTGAGATTGTTTTTGAAGTTGGACACTGGGAAAATTCGCAATTAGGACCTGTTCGGCCAACATACGAACCGTCAGGACAAATCTTGGCTTCTTTGGTGCAAGCTTTACCAGTTTTCACGCAAGTCCCTCTTGTGCCAACCATTCCCGAAGGAATATATGGCTCAAGACCAGAACAACATTGCAGGTTATTGCCTGGATAAACCGCTCCCAAGCTTCCTCCTTCTTTAATGCAGTTAGTTTTGTTATCGCACCCATACAGCTGATTTAATACTGCTCGCGTACGTTCGCCTACAAAACCAGTGCCGCGTTTTAAACCAAAGGGAGACAAAACTTCAGAAGTGTATTTTTCTTGAAACTCAACAACCGCTGAGGCAATGCTTTCGCTGAAAAAATTGTCTGGGCCAGTAGCTCCATAAGAATCGCTTTCTGAAATAGCAATTCCGTTATTTTTTAACGCTTTAATCAATGCTGAAATTTCAGAGCCGCGATCTTCTATCCTTAAATTCTTATTAAAAGTATGGCACCAAGCCGATTCAGTCCCCTGAATTGCTTTAAGTTGAGCCATTAAGGATTCAACTTGGGCTTGCAAATCCTTAATCTTCACCTGTATTTCATCCGCGGTCAAAGCCAAAACATTCGGCGCGCTTAAAGCAAGCACCGCACAAAACAAGGAGAAAATAAAAACATTTCTTAAGATTTTCTGCATATTTGTAATGTTTACAATGTAATGTTTACAACCCGAGTTCAAACAGCAGTAGTGTTTGAACTCGGGTTGTAAACATACAGGTTGCAAACATATTGTTTATGGACCGTTTAACAAAAGTAGCTAACTTGCTAATTATTTTTAATCTACCATAAAAGTAAAAAAAAGCAAGCAAGTTTTCCACAAGTCCTTGATTTTCAAAAGGTATTTACAGGGGACGATCCCCCGTAAACTAAGTTAACGGGGGATCGTCCCCCGTTAACTCTATGGCTCTGAAATTATGCCGCCAGCAATGATATTGTCATCTTTGATTAAAACAAACTTGCCTAATTCAGCTATTTCGTTAAATTTAGTTAAAGCCATTGGCTTTTTAGTTTTAATAACTACCTCTCCGGCTTCTAAAAATTGCAATTGCCCTGCATTTTGCTCTAAAACCTCCATTGTGCTGGAATTAAAGCGCTTTTTTATCGCGACAATCTGACAAGCCGATTCCTGGGTGGCGCATTTAACAATCAAGGGCTCGTCTTTTGTTAGCGGTTCGTGGTTCAGCCAAAACAAAGTGGCAAAAAATTCATTTTTAAGATATGGCTCTTTGCCCGGCTCGCATAAAATATTGCCCCGCTCAATGAATAAAGGAGCAACGGTTGTCAAGCCGATATTTTCGCCCTTTCCGGCTGTTAATAAATTTTCCTGCTGAAACTTTTCAACTGTCTTAATAATTGTCGTTTGACCAGAGGGCAAAACCTTAATGGTCTGGCCGGCTTTTATCTCGCCCGCTTCCACCCGGGCCAAAACATATCGTTTATCGCTTATTTTATAAACTTCCTGTACCGGTAAAATTAACTTCTGGTTTTGCGCCTCATCTAAATCAAACAAGGCATCTAAAGCAGCCAAAACCGTGGGACCCTGATACCAGAGCATACTTTCCGAGGGATTAGCCACATTATCGCCCTTCAAAGCAGCGATGGGAATATAAAAAATCGGTTTAACATTGAGCGAGTCCAGAAATTCATCGGCCTGAATTTTTAAACTTTCAAATTTTTCCTGCTCATAGCCAACTAAATCCATTTTATTAACAACTACAATAATCTGTTGAATGCCCAAAAGCGATAAAAGATAACTATGCCGTCGTGTCTGCTCTTTTAATCCTTCAGTCGCGTCAATAATCAATATAGCGGCCTCGGCTTGCGAAGCGCCAGTGAGCATATTTTTGACAAACTCTGTATGACCCGGAGCGTCAATAATAACATATTGGCGCTTGGCGGTTTTAAAAAACGCCTGAGCCGTGTCAATGGTAATGCCTTGCTCTCTCTCCTCCTGCAAGTTATCCATTAAAAAAGCAAACTCAACCACCCGGTCCAGTTCTTCGGAGTTTTTTTTAATTTCCTCCATTTTGTCAGCCGGCAGCGAATTGGTATCAAACAAAAGCCGTCCAATAAGCGTGGACTTGCCGTGGTCAACATGACCAACAATAACAAATTTTAGGTCATTTTGTTCCATGCCTGCCTAATTTAATCTTGGCAAATTTATAAGATAAAACACAAATTACAAACAAAACACAAAACACAATTTTCAAAACACAAACTAAATCTTTAAATCTGTTTGTGCTTTGTGCTTTGGAAATTGTGTTTTGTTTGTGCTTTGTGTTCTGTGTTCTGTGTTTTTCACATATAACCCAAACTCCTCAATTTTTGCATGGTGTAAGTATTTTCTTTGTCTTGAGCTCTGCCAGCTCGCTCGGAAGTGGGGCTGGCTTTAAGCTCGGTCACAATTTTATCCAAGGTGTCAGCTGTTGAGTCAATGGGGTTACAGCAAGGCGCGCAGCCAATACTTCTATATCTCTTGCCGTTTTTGGCAAAATACAAAGAAACCATTGGGATATTCTCCCGGCGGATATACTCCCAAATATCAACCTCGCGCCAGCTCAACATTGGATGAATCCGTAAATGCTCTTCGTCTTTGGCTTTGGTTTTGTATTGGTCCCATAATTCCGGGGGCTGGTCTTTATAATTCCACTGAAAACTTGTATTTTCTCGCGGGGAAAAAAATCTCTCTTTTGAACGAATTCCATGCTCGTCGCGGCGAATTGCCAGATACAAGGCGCTAAAGCCGTATTTGGCAATGGCTTTTTTCAAATTATCGGTTTTGAGCTCATTGCAACATTGTAATTTTGTGCCCACGTTTGGCCCCATACCAGCGCTAATTGACTCTTCGTTTTTGGCCACGATTAAATTCAAACCCCACTCTTTGGCGTATTTATCGCGAAATTCATAAATTTCCGGAAACTTATAAGTTGTGTCCAAATGCATCACTGGAAAAGGAATCTTACCAAAAAATGCCTTGCGGCAGAGCCAAAGGGCGGTGGTGGAATCCTTTCCGATGGACCAAAGCAGAGCCACTTTTTTGAATTGGCTCCAGGCCTCGCGAATAATATAAATGCTTTCGTTTTCTAATTTTGTTAAACGGTCCATAGAAATAATTTACAAGAAAGGCAGTTTGCAGGGGTCTGACCCCTGCAAATCCTTACAGGGGTCAGACCCCTGCAAATCCTTACAAGAATTAAATTAAATGTCTAAAGCCAAATGCCTAATGACAAATAAAATGCCAAAACCCAAATCTCAAATGCCAAAAATTAATCATTGGACATTTGTCATTGGACATTTTATTAGACATTAGACATTAGACATTAGACATTTGGCATTTTTGGTATATGTGTTTTCTGCTCTGGATTTAATCGTTTTGGTGTTTTTGCCAAAGATGAATAAAGTATTTTTATTTATACCACAAAAAACTTTTTAAAAAAATACCTAAACTTAAAAGGAAAAACAAACCGCGGCTTCTTGCGAAGCCGCGGAATGTTTTTTCCTTGCAATTCCAGCGAGTCGTTCGCTAAAACCAAGGGGTCGTACGGGATTATTTAGACAATGTGAAAGAGGTTGAGTCCAAGGTCTGCACCAGGTAGCCATTGTTCCAATCCGCCGTGGTTTCGTCGTGATTCAACAGTGACTGGTCGGTCCAGACAAAGTTCTTGGTCTCAAAAGTGGCAGTGCTGTAAGCCGCTGGAGCCACATAAGAGCTATCTTTCTTAAGATAGGTCGTTATGCTTTCGCCCACAGTGCCAACGCCAGTAACAGTAGCTTTCAAGGTGTAGGTCTGTGAAGAACCAGCTGAAATTTCCTCTTCGTCAGTGAAGAACACAACCACAGTAGTGGCTGCAGTGGAAGAAGCTAAATTGCCGGTTGTCAAATCAGTGCCGCCGGTTGGACTGGAGCTTGCCTCTCTGATAGCCACCAAAGAGGTAATGTCAGTTGTACCTCTAAAAAGCGTGAGGCTGCCGATAGTATCGCTAGACGCTGACATACTCGGAGATACATTGAATGTCATCTTCTTCAAACCAACAGCTCCTTTGGCGTCAGCCGCTATGCTAGCCGCGTACAAACTCATCGTGCCGTTGGTCAAAGTGCCAGCAGTGCTGCCCGAGAGCGAAACGGTTGGTTTGGACGCAAACAAGACCATCTGACTGCCGACAATCGCGGTGGTCGGAGTAACCTCATAGCTGGAAGTAGAACCGCTGGTGGCTTTGTAGTAATACAAGCCAAGTTGCGGCCTATCGCCAGTATCAGCATAACCCGCGCCCACTGAGTTCATATTGCCATAAACCTCCAAAGCAGCCGAGCCATTGGCTGGCACATTGAATGTCTGGCCAGTGAAGCTGGAAGTGCCGCTTGATATAGACATAATGGCTGAAGTGATGGTCACGCCAGCCGCATCCTTGTACTTCAAGTAGACGCCAGCATAGTTGTCCCTGGTGTCTGCGGGTGTGTTAGTCGCCTCAATCTTCACTTCGGTAACAGTAAACGGTTCATAATTGGCGCTAAATGTGTATTTAGCCAATAATTGGTCGTTGGTTTCGCCAACCACCAAAGCCGCAATCGGACTGTCAGACGCCTTTGCAGCAGACAAAGCGCCGTTTTGCACGGTAATTGTCTGACCAGTGTAGACAGTCGCATTGGCTGAACCGCCATCGGTCGCGCGAGTGGCTGTTACCGCCAAGCTAGTTGTTGCCGCGTCAGCGGAAGCGGCCGCTGTGCTAATAGTTGCCCAAACCTCAACAGTTAGAGAACCATTAGGAGCAACAGTAACCGGAGTGGAAAATACATTGGAAGAAGACACCGTGCCTCTTACTTCTGACTTGGTTTTGGTTGAACCAGCTGGACCATACATAATGTACAGGTTGGACAAATCAGTCACTAAAGCAGCATTGGTGTCAGCCAAAGCAATAGTCATTGAAGAGATATTGACGCTATCGTATTGGCTGGCGGTCAAGTTGTATTGACCTATCTTGGTATCTTGGCCAGCGGCCACGCTCTGGTTGCCGTAGTTGCTGCTTTTAACGCCAGTCAAGGTACCCGAGCCAATGGTTCTCAAGTTGCCGTCAACGCTGGCTCCAGGCGCGTCAATCATAGACAAAGACGACATACCTTGAGCATTGTCAATGTCGCCGCCAATAACCCTAGCTTTTATTTGGTCAGTGGCTACCAATTGATTAGTGCCCGAACAAGCCGAGCTAGTGCAGCCAAAAATGTCACCCTTAACCTCCAAAACCTTGGTCACGCCAGCAGAAATTATCTGGTAGATATTAAAGGTAGTGGTGGCGGCTATTATCGGATTAGTGTTCACATTGGTAGTATTACCTACCTGAACACCATCTAAATACAAAGCCACATTCCTGACATACAAGACCTGATTAGTGCTGGTGGTCACTGGAATAGATATCTGCAAACTATTTATCTTAACATCTTCGCCGCTGGCTTTGATGTCATACTTGGCCAAAGAAACATTGGTTGCGCCAAGCACAACGCCAGCACTCGGAGAATCGCTCTTTTTAGTGACAATCACCGAACCAGTAGCGATAGTCAGGGTGCCAGCTCTCATTGTGGTGAAAGCCGCGCTGCTTACGGTAATTAAAGAATAATTGCCGTAAGAAGCCTCATCCTTAATAAAGATGTCGGCTGATTTCTCAATGCTCATTCTAATCGTTTTGCCGGAGCCCTTGACCACATCAGCGTAAATGGTAAGGGTTTTGGTGAAACCCTTGGTAATAGCAATCGGAGCAGCACTCAAATCAAACACCAAATCCTGGCCCACATCGCTTGGTACTAATACGCCGGTAGCCGCGGTAACACCGTTTATATCCAACTTGATGTTCTCTAAAGCGTCAGCTGGAATAGAGCCAAT